>NZ_CDRRQU010000018.1:0-49952 GCF_977044495.1 Cetobacterium sp.
GTATCTATCCAATCCTATTAACATTCCAAGTACTAAATTATGATAAAACTTCTCCTGCTTATCTCCATCATGGTAACTTACACTTGTTAAAAACATATTTTGAATCTCTTCCTCTATTGAATCTATTCCACTAACTTTTCCTCTAACTAACGCTTTCTCCAAATCTGCAAAACTACTTTTACTATTATTTCCAATTATATCTATAAATGTATTTTTAAAATACTTCTTCACTTCATAGTTTGGTATTTTTATATAGTATTCATCATCCCAATCCTCTGATAGTCCATCTATAGTTAGATATCCAGCAGAAAACATCAAATACAGCACCGTACTATCGCTATAATTTTCTCCAAATATCATATAATCATTTAGTATTGTCGATACTTTTTCATCCTTTAATAACTTGTAAAAAATATCTTTTATCTTGTCATCACTTTCTTCCAATATCTTCATTATAAGCTTATTCGCACTTGTGTTTACCCAATAACTTTCTAGTTTTTTTGTGTCACAATAATTTAATATACTCCACGGGTTGTATACCTTTACTTTTCCAAATAAATAACCATTATACCACATTTTTGCATCTTCTAAAGCTGTCTCTAGATCATAGTAATTCAGTATCCCATCCACTTCCCACTCTTCCATACCAAACTGTATGTAGTCTTCACTTAAAATTGTACTCACTTTCAAATTATTTAATGTCGAAAATATTGATTCTTTTGCTATACGTAGTATTCCTGTTATTACTGAAAAAGCTGCAACTCCATCTTTTAGCGCACTCCCATAAAATCCACCAATCAACTCTTTTATGTCTTCATAGTATCCATATTCATTAGCTTTTATCATTGGTGCATCATATTCATCTATTAATACAACTGGCTTTAATCCTGTATATTTGTAGACTATTTCTGCTAAAAATTTTAAAGATTCACCGTAGTTTCCATCTTCTTCCTCTAACCAAATTTTATTAAACTCTTTTAACTCTCGAGTATTTAATTTTTCCATAATATATTCATAATCATCAAAAAGTTTACTCAATAAACTTTTAAATTTTTTTAAAAACTCTAGGTAACTCTCCCCACCGCAATCTTTCATAGTTAAATAGATTACTGGGTACTTCCCTTGTTCACACATATATTTTGATTTTTCTATATCTAAATCTTGAAAAAGCTTCCTGTTTTCCTCTGCATTCTTTATATCTAAAAAGTATTTTAGTGTTGTCATATTTAAAGTCTTACCAAAACGTCTAGGTCTTGTTATCAGTGTTGCTTCTGCTTTCTTTTCAAGTACTTCAGCTATAAAGCTTGTTTTATCCACATAATAATAGTTATCCTCAATCATTTTCTTAAAATCACTTATACCTATTGGTAATCTTTTTTTATCCATGACACTCACCTCACTTTATATTCTCTTATATTATAACAAAAAGCTTATAAGAATAATAGAATAAAACTCTACTTATCTGAGCCAGCTTTATTTTTAATAAATTTATTTTAATATTTAAGTGAACATTTATTAAAAAAAGTGGTCACTTATTTTTTAATATATATTTATTACCTCTCCCTTTTCCAACTTGCTTAATGAAGTTCTTTTCAACAAGCGTATTTAAAAGGATTGCAGATATTACTCCACAACTCTCTCGTAAAACTTTAGTTTTTTCCCGCTGAATACCAAACCTAATTTCACTATTTTAGATATCCCTCTTTCTCTCATTCCACGCTCATACATTTTTTTATCTATCTGACGCAACGCCTCAATTCCCGCTTCATTCATATCTTTTTCTTCAGTACTTTTAGCTACCTTAAACTCAAATATATATCCAAATCTATTTTTATCCTTAGGCTCTAGTGCTAGATCATATCGTCCCAGTCCCTCTTCTCTATTTGAATATACATGGAAGTATCTATCCAATCCTATTAACATTCCAAGTACTAAATTATGATAAAACTTCTCCTGCTTATCTCCATCATGGTAACTTACACTTGTTAAAAACATATTTTGAATCTCTTCCTCTATTGAGTCTATTCCACTAACCTTTCCTCTGACTAGTGCCTTCTCCAAATCTGCAAAACTACTTTTACTATTGTTTCCAATTATATCTATAAATGTATTCTTAAAATACTTCTTCACTTCATAGTTTGGTATTTTTATATAGTATTCATCATCCCAATCCTCTGATAGTCCATCTATAGTTAGATATCCAGCAGAAAACATCAAATACAGCACCGTACTATCGCTATAATTTTCTCCAAATATCATATAATCATTTAGTATTGTCGATACTTTTTCATCTTTTAGTAACTTGTAAAAAATATCTTTTATTTTGTCATCGCTCTCTTCCAATATCTTCATTATAAGTTTATTCGCACTCGTGTTTACCCAAAACTCTTTTAACTCTCCTAAACGACAATGACTGAGTATACTCCACGGATTATACATTCTTTTACTTCCAAATAAATAACCATTATACCATATTTTTGTGTCTTCTAAAGTTGTTTCTAGATTATAATATTTTAGTATATTTCCTACTTCCCATTCCTCCATGCCAAAATAGCTGTAATCTTTATCCAATATTGTGCTGACCTCTAAATTATTTAATGTCGAAAATATTGACTCTTTTGCTATGCGTAATATTCCTGTTATTACTGAAAAAGCCGCTATTCCATCTTTTAGTGCACTTCCATAAAATCCACCAATCAACTCTTTTATATCTTCATAGTATCCATATTCATTAGCTTTTATCATTGGTGCATCATATTCATCTATCAATATTACTGGTCTCATTTTATAATGCTCAAAAATAATTTGTGATAAAAACTTTAGGGCTTCACTATATTTCCCATCGTCTTTCTCTAACCAGATTTTATCAAACTGTTCAAGATCTCTTATATCTAAATATTCTCTTATATCTTTGTGTTCTACAAATAGATTACTAACTAAACTTTTAAAGTTCTTTAAAAACTCTGAATAATTGTCTCCACCACAATCTTTCATAGTTAAATAGATTACTGGGTACTTCCCTTGTTCACACATATATTTTGATTCTTCTATATCTAAACCTTGAAAAAGTTTTTTGTTTTCCTCCACATTCTTTATATCTAAAAAGTATTTTAGTGTTGTCATATTTAAAGTCTTACCAAAACGTCTAGGTCTTGTTATCAGTGTTGCTTTAGCTCTTTTTTCCAATATCTCAGCTATAAAATTTGTTTTATCCACATAATAATAATTATCTTCTATCATCTCTTTGAAATCACTTATACCTATTGGTAATCTTTTTTTATCCATGACACTCACCTCACTTTATATTCTCTTATATTATAACAAAAAGCTGGTAAGAATAATAGAATAAAACTCTACTTATCTGAGCCAGCTTTATTTTTAATAAATTTTTTCACTAATTTCTTCTACTTCTAATAAATTCTTCTAAATTTTCTGAATAGTCATCTAAAAGTTCTTTTCTTAATTCATTTAACTCCATATACTTTTTTAAAACTACAATTTCAAATTTTTCTCTTTCAATTGGTTCTCTATCTAAAATAACTACTCCATTTCTAACAACTTGATTTTGAAAAACTGTTGTTGAATCTTTCAAATCTATTAAATCTATTTCTCTATTAACTTTACTCGATATCTCTTGAGCTTTTATAAAAATATCATATTTTTCTATTTTTTTATCTGATAAAAAAGCTATATCAATATCACTCTCTTCATTAACTTCACCTGTAGAATATGAACCAAATATATATATCACTTTACATTCAAAGTCCTTTAAGCATTCAATTATGCTCTTCAAAATAATTTCATCCATAATTAATCCTCCAATATTTTTTTAGCAATAATCAAAGAATCTCCTAAATGTTTTTCTATTATTTTCTGTAATATTTCTATATTTAAGCTTTGATAATCGTGGACAGCTATATTTCTAAATCCTACCATTCCTTGCATATTTACTGATGTCTTTTTATCAATAACTCCATTTTTTTCTAAAACCTCAAATATCTGTTTGCTTGTTTGAGGAATTTCTAATTTCTTTATTTTTATATAATGAAGCCCTAAATCTAATGTTGTTTCACACATCCTTTGTAAATTTAAAATTATAGAATCTTGTTTCGTATAATTTTCTAAATTACTTGGTGTATTTGCGTATTCCTCTTCTATTCTCTTTATACATCTTTTTATAGTTTCAATTTTATTAATAACTACATCATCTTTCAACTTAGCTCCTCCTTAGACTAACTCTCTTTTTTTCCTCTCTCGCTTCTGCTACTTGAAGTGTTTTCTCTACTCTTTCAGTAAGTTCAATATATATCTTTAAATATTTAATTTTTTTCTTCCTTAACTTTTGATATTAACTCATCTATTACAATTTTATCTATATAAAATCTTTCTAATTCTTCTCGTAATTCTAGCTGTGTCCTAAGTGATTTTTGGTACCACTCTCCACCCGAAATTATATTAAGTAAGATATTTCTCAGACAAATTTCAATTTCAATCTCTGTTGTTCCTAATATTCCTTTTATTTCTTTATAAATAACTCTATTTTTAATTTTTACATTCCTGTCTGAAAACATTAGCTTCTCCACAGTTGAAATATCTGTTGGAACCCAATTTAAAGTCATCAACAACTCTTTTTTCATCCATCTAAACTCTTGATGTTCAACTAACTTAAACTCTGAAAAATCTAAAACTGTACAGTTATAGGTAGATAATTTTATAACAAACTCTTCATACTCTTTTTGAACTTCATCAAAAAGTTTATCCACTCTTATGTCTATATTTAATTCTTCTCTGATCTCTCTTTCCAAAGCTTTTTTAGGTTCCTCTCCCTCTTCAATCTTACCCCCTGGAAATTCCCACATTCCTGGGAAGGTTTTATCCTTTGGTCTCATAGCACAAAATATATCACCTTTTAGATTTTCTAAAATAGCTCCTACTACTTCAATAGTTTTTTTCATTAATTTCTCCTACTTCTGCTACTTGTAGCGTTTTTTTTACTCTTTCAGTGAGCTCAATATATATATATCTTTAGATAGTGGATTTTCTAACTTTAAAGTTGTAGTTATAGGTTTACTTCCTCTATAATTTACACAATCCCCTTTTCCTATATAGATATATGGTTGAACTACACCATCAATCTTTTTATATTTTCTTACAAAAAGATGTATCTTTATATCTTTCTCTCTATTTTTAACTATTCTCTCCCCTATTTCACTATCTACTCTTGTTGCATTTGGAGTTTCCCATTGAAAATGATATCTATCTAATATTTTATCTTTATACTTAATACTTTCTTTTATATTTTCATCTTTATGTAAATCTATAAATACAAAATAATCCTTATCTTTTTTTAAAAGTCCACTCCCTCTAAAAGCACTATGTTTTTTATCGTAGTTACACAGTAGTGCAACATCCTTCATAAAATAGTTTTCATATAACTTTAAAAATGGAAAACCATAATCCTTTGTTCCAAAACTTTCTTTATATTTTAAAAGTCCATAATCTAAAACTTCTAAAATATAATCTTTTATATCTTTATTTTTTAAAACCTCATTTAACAACTCTGTTTTCTTTATAGTTCCATCAGAAACTTGAAAAAGATTTCCACATCTTTTCAAATCTTGCGAATCATAATAATCTCCATTCAAATATCCCATAGCATGGTCTATAGTACCAAAAGTATGGTTAACATCAGATATCTCAATATATTTTCCAACTACTCCTAAAACCTTACTTTTTGATAATCCTTGATTCTTTGCTATTAACTCACGAATTATTGCAAATTCATACACTCTTTTTATAGGTAAAAATCTCTCTATCTCACGAATAACTACTTTCTCTTTTTCGTTTAATGCAAATAGATTATCCTTTACTTTATCTAAAAAATCTAAATATGATTTTTGAAGTCTTACATATTTATAAAAATTTGGAGCATCTTCATATTCAATAAAATCTAGTGGTCTTGGAACTCTTCCCTTTAAGCAATCTTTAAACTCATCATACTCAGCTTTCAAGTACTTTAAACTATTAAAGTTTTCATTATCTAGTTGTTTCAATATCTCTTGCTTACAAATCTCTTCCATCTTTACATGAATAGATTTAGATAAGTTATAAAAATCCCTTTTTACAGCTATTTTTATACTCTCTTTATCATAACCTTTTCTTCCCATCAGTGCCAATGCAATTAAAAAAACTCTAGAATGGTTTCCTATAAAATCTATAACTGTTAAAAACTCCTTGTTTTCATAGTGTCTTAATCCCCTTCCCAACTGCTGTGTAAATATAATTGGTGAAGCTGTTGGTCTTAACATTAAAATACTATTTATACACGGAATATCTATTCCTTCGTTAAAAATATTAACTGTAAATATAACTTCTAAATCCTCTGTCTCTTTGAATTTTTTTATTATATCCTCTCTTAAATCTTTTCCATGATTTCCTGTTATAATTGCTGCTTTTATCCCTTTTTTTAGAAACTCTTTAGCCATATATTCACAGTGTTCAACAGAGACACAAAACCCTATAGTTTTTCTTCTCTCTCCGCTATATCCATAAAATTTCATCTTTTCTATAATAAAGTCCACTCTTTTTTCCAAATTTAAGGCTTTAGTCACTGCAGCAATATCGTTTAAATCTATTCCTTCTAAATTTACATCTGATATATCCTTTACTCCATAATAATGAAATGGTGTCACAAGCTCTCTATCTAGAGCCTCCTGTAAACGAATCTCCACAGGGACATTCATGTGAAAAATCTCATATATATTTCCACCATCACATCTTTCAGGTGTAGCTGTTAATCCTAGTAAAAACTTAGGTTTAAAATAATTTATAACCTTCTCATAACTTTTAGCAGTTATATGATGAGCTTCATCAACTATTATATAATCAAACTCATCCTCATTAAACTCTTGGTATCTATTATTTAAACTTTGTATAGTAGCAAAAATATAATCTCTATCTATATTTTTTTTATTTCCTGTAAAAAATCCCATAGCTTTTTCAGGTAAAATATTTTTAAAAGTTTCCATAGCAGATTTTAAAATTTCTTCATTATGAACTATAAATAGCAACTTATTAGCTTTGAATGCCTTTACATCAAAAGCACCTAAGTATGTTTTCCCTGTTCCTGTAGCTGCAATGCAAAGAGCTCTTGTCTCTCCATACATTCTAGTTGTTTCTAAGTTTTTTAAAGCTATCTCTTGCATATAATTTGGTTTTATATCTGATTCTTTATAAATTCCAAAATCATGATCCTCTGCCACTAAAAAATATTCATCTCTAACTTTTTTTCTTACAACTATCTCCTCTTTTCTTACATATGAAACTATATATGGATTTACATTTTCAACACCCTTTTCCCAAAGGTAATTAAACTCATTTAAAACCCCTTTTATAAAGTCACTATTTTTTTCTGTAGTAACTGCTGTATTCCATTCAATATTACTTTTAAGTCCACTTTTAGTCAGGTTAGAAGAACCTATTATAGCTTTATAGCAATCATCATACTCAAAGATATATCCTTTAGTATGAAATCCTTCCATCTTATCACTATCAAAAAATTTAACCTCTATATTTTTAAATCTTTTTAAAAACTCTATAGATTTCAGTTCTGTAAAATGAAGATAGTTTGTTGTTAAAATTTTACCTTTTATATTATGTTTTTCACTTTTTTTCAAAATATCTAAAATTATTTGTACTCCTGCAAAGTTAATAAACGCCACAGAGAAACAGAAACTTTTAGCTTTTTTAAATCCATTTTCTATATATCTATATAAATTTCCATTATTTTCTAAGTTAGTATTACTTATAAATTCATATTTCATATATCCCCCATTAAAACTTATATTTTAACTTTATACTATAAAGTATACCATATTTCTAATGTAAGATTAATTGAGATTACAAAAATGGAGAAACTAGTTTCAGTTTCTCCATCCTTTATCTATTATTTCTCTATATAGTTCTCAATATTGTTATAACATATATTTTGAACCATTTTCCCCAATTTATCTACATCATTTGGAATCTCTCCATTTTCTACCCACTCCCCAAGTAGGTTACAAAGTATTCTTCTGAAATACTCATGTCTTGTGTAAGATAGGAAACTTCTAGAATCTGTTAGCATTCCAACAAATCTTGAAAGTAATCCTAAATTAGCTAAAGCCGTCATCTGCT
This sequence comes from Cetobacterium sp., assembly GCF_977044495.1. Taxonomy (NCBI): domain Bacteria; kingdom Fusobacteriati; phylum Fusobacteriota; class Fusobacteriia; order Fusobacteriales; family Fusobacteriaceae; genus Cetobacterium; species Cetobacterium sp. The sequence goes on from NZ_CDRRQU010000018.1 coordinate 8,176, forward strand.
TTATCATTCCATCCTTTTGATCTAGGAACCACCATCCAGATCCTAATTGAATCTTTCCTGGAATTCCCCCTCCTTGGAAACATCCTATTAATGTTCCTAAAGTCTCGTTTTCTCTAGGATTCAAATTATATAATATTGTTTTTGGTAACTCATTTGTATCATCTAAAGTATCTAAAAACTTTGATAGTGAATGTACAAAAATATCGTCTGCAATACAATCAAATCCAGTATCTGGACCTAACTTTTTAAACATTCTAGTTGAGTTATTTCTAATAGTTCCCATGTGAAGTTGCATTACCCAACCTCTTTTATTATACTCTCTTCCTAAGAACGTCATAATGTTTGTCTTAAACATCTTAGCCTCTTCTGAAGTTAAAGTTTCACCAGATACTCTTTTCTTAAGTATAGCGTTCACTTCATCCTCACTTCCCATTACAAAAACAACAGGATCTAAAGCGTGATCTGATATTCTACATCCTACTTCGTGGAAAAACTCTATTCTTTCTCTTAAAGCTAATTTATACTCAGCTAATGAATCAATCTCTTTTCCATGTAACCTTTCTAATTTCTCTAACCAAGGTAAAAAATCATCTTTTTCAATATTAAACCCTTTATCTGGTCTAAATGCTGGGTTTACAACAACTTCAAAATCATTATCCTTTTTTAAAGCTATATGGTACTCCAGTGAATCTAATGGATCATCAGTTGTACAAAGTGCTTTTACATTGGCTCTTTTTATTAACTCTCTAGCTGTAAACTCATCTTTTTGTAACATCTCATTTGTTTTTTCCCAAATCTTTTCAGCTGTTTCTTTAGAAAGAATTGTATCTATTCCAAAGAATTTTTTTAACTCTAAGTGAGTCCAGTGAAAAAGTGGATTTCCGTAACACTCATCCATTGTTTCAGCCCATTTCATAAACTTCTCTTTATCCTCTTTGTCTCCAGTAATATAGTCTTCAGAAACTCCATTGCTTCTCATTGCTCTCCATTTATAGTGGTCTCCACCTAACCAAATCTCGGTTATAGATCTATATTTTTTATTCTCATATATCTCTTTTGGATTCAAATGACAGTGGTAATCATAAATTGGCATATCTTTTGCATACTCATGATACAGTATTTTTGCTATATCACTATTTAATAGAAAATCTTCACACATGAACTTTTTCATCTTTAACTCCTCCATTTTTAGTTTTATATCAGTCCAAATACTTCAGGTAAAAATAAACTTATTGCTGGTATATAAGTTACTAACAATAGTCCTATTAACATTACAATAAAGTACGGTAAAATCGTTTTTATTATATCCTCTATTTTCAAATCTGCAATGGCACAACCTAAAAACAGTGCATTTCCAACAGGTGGAGTACAAAGTCCTATACATAGATTATAGACCATTAAAATTCCAAAATGAACCGGATGCATCCCTAAAGATGTTACAACAGGTAGGAATATTGGTGTAAATATAAGCACAGCCGGTGTCATATCCATAAATGTTCCAACGACTAGTAATAATATATTTATAATAAGCAAGATGATATATTTATTGTCTGAGATTCCAAGCAATATACTTGTTATATATTGGGGAATTTGAGAATATGCCAAAGCCCAAGACATAATACTTGAAGCTGCCATCAAAAACATGATAATTCCTGTCATCTTAATTGTCTCATCTAAAATCTTTTTTAATACTTGTATGTTTAAATTTCTGTAGATTAAGGATAAAACTAATGTATATATTACTGCAATTCCTGACCCTTCAGTAGCCGTAAAAACCCCTTTTATGATTCCTCCAATAACAACTATTATCAAAAATAAACTTGGTAGTGCATCCAAAGTAGTTTTTATAACAAAAGACATCTCTGGCTTTGGTTCCACAGGGTAGTTATTTTTTTAGCAAATATATATGCTAAAATCATAATTCCTAATCCCATAACTATTCCTGGTAAATATCCAGCTATAAATAAGGCTCCAATGGAAGTTCCACCACTAACTAACGCAAATACTATAAGCACATTACTAGGTGGAATAAGTAGCCCTGTTGGACAAGATGTTATATTCACTGCTGCACAGTATTTTGGATCATATCCTTCTTTTTTCTGCAGTGGATATATTGTTCCTCCAATAGCAGCTTCTGCTGCAACTGCTGAACCAGATATAGCTCCGAATAACATATTTCCTAAAATATTTACCTGAGCTAACGACCCTGGTAATCTTCCCCCAATTAATTTAGCAAAATTAACTAATTTTATTGCTATACCACCATTATTCATTATATTTCCTGAAAGTATAAAAAATGGTATTGCCAATAATGCAAAATTGTCTAATCCAGTTATCATCTTTTGAGCTGATGCTATTATTGTCATATCAAGTGGTAGAGATAAAAGTATTGCTATAAATGATGCTAACCCTATCCCCACTGATACTTGAAGCCCTAAAATTAAAAATACAAAGAAACTTGCAAATAGTGCAATTGCCACTATTCCTATGTTAACTCCCACTATCTATCACTCTCCTTCAGTGCCAACTCATCAGTTATGTAAGTCATAAAATAAAATATATTTATAACTCCAGTTATTGGAAGTATCGAGTACACAACTCCCATTGGAATATATAGCACTGGTGATAGTTGCTTCATTGTATTTAAAGTTAATAGTGTCCCACCCCAAACCATAACAAATCCCATAAATACAATACTTAATATTGGAAGTGTTACTTTTATAATTTTCACTGTTTCAGCTCTTAAGAAAGTGTGTAGATAATCCATTGAAAGATGTGCTTTACAACCAAAAGCATAAGTCGTTCCAAGCATTCCTATCCACATCAATAAAAATCTAGCAAGTTCATCTGTAAAAATACTTGGCGAATTAAAAACATACCTCGATATCACTTGCCAAGCTACAGTTGCTACCATAACTGTTAAAAGTAGTGAACTCACTATAAATATAACTCTATTTACATATTCTCTTAATCTATCCATATTTTCTCCTGCTATTCAAAATTTCTTATTCTTTCAATATAATCTTTAATCAGTGGGTCTTTTGTAACTTCATCATAAAGGGGCTGAACCTTTTCCACAAACTCTGTTTTATCCACTTGAAAAAACTCTACACCCTTATCTTTTAAGGTTTCCATTAACTTGTCCTCTGTTTCAGACCATATCTCATTTTGATAGTCAAAAGAATTTAAAGCCGCTGTTTTTATTATGGCTTTCTCATCACTTGATAATTTGTTCCAAGTTTTTGTATTCATAATCAACACATCCGGTGATATTGAATGCTCATCAAAGGTAAAATATGGAGCCGCTTCATAATGCTTTGATTCAGCATAGGAGATTAAATTATTTTCTGCTCCATCAACTACGCCTTGTTGTAAGGCTGTATATATCTCTCCAAAACTCAGTGGTGTTGGACTTCCTCCTAAAAGATTAGTCATTCTCACCATAGTTTTACTTGTTTGTACTCTAATCTTCATCCCTTTTAAATCATCCGTATTTCTAAGAGATTTCTTTGTATAGAAATTTCTTGTTCCTGAGTTATAAAATGTTAATCCTATGAATCCTCTATCCTCTGTTGCCGCTAGAATTTCCTCACCGATTGGTGACTTTAACACTCTCAAATTGTGTTCCATATCTTTAAACAGATATGGTAATGGTAAAACTGAATACTCCTTTGCAAAACTCTCTAATGGACCTGCATTAGTTTTTATAACGTCAATTGCTCCTGCTTGCATCAGCTCAGTAATCTCTCTTTCTCCACCTAGCTGTCCATTTGGAAATATCAAAACCTCGATCTTTCCATCTGTTTTTTTATTTACTTCCTCTGCAAACTTAGTCATTGCCAAATGTACCGGATGACTTTCTGTCAATGCGTGTGCCAATTTTATTTTCTTTGTTGTTTCCTCACTCCTACCACATCCCATTAAAAAAACGAAAATTAAAGCCAGAAAACCGATAATTCTTTTCATTGTGCCCCCTGTTGATTATAACGTAACTCCAGATTTAAAAATCGCAATCTCTTGGAATCTATTTAATTCATTGTTTACTTTTTTTCCATTTATTACTTCAATTATATACTCTATAAATTCTTCTAATAGCTCATCCATTGTAATATCTTCTGATACTAATCTTCCTGCATCAAAATCTATCCATCTTCTTTTTTTATTATACAATTCACTATTCGTAGAGATCTTTACAGTTGGAACATATCCTCCATATGGATTTCCTCTTCCAGTTGTAAATAAAACCATATGACACTTCGCTGCCGCAAGAGCGGTAGTCGCAACAGAATCATTCCCAGGAGCACTCAAAAGATTTAAGCCTTTCTCTTTTAAAACTTCTCCATACTTTAATACATCCATAACTTGTGAAACTCCAGACTTTTGAGTACATCCTAAAGATTTATCCTCTAAAGTTGTGATTCCGCCAGCCTTGTTTCCTGGAGACGGATTTTCATATATCTCTTGGTCATTCTTTATAAAATACTCTTTGAAATCATTTATTAGTGATACACACTTTTTAAAGACCTCTTCATTTTTACATCTTTTCATAAGAAGAGTCTCCGCTCCAAACATCTCTGGAACCTCAGTTAAAACTGTTGTTCCACCTTGAGCAACAATATAATCTGAAAACTCTCCTAACATTGGATTTGCAGTTATTCCAGAAAGTCCATCCGACCCACCACACTCTAATCCAAAGTTTATCTCACTTAAACTAGCACTTTCTCTTTTATCCTGAAGCATCTTCTCATATAACTTTAAAAGTATATTTTTTCCAGCTTCAACCTCATCTTCAATATCTTGAGTTACTAAAAACTTAACTCTATCTTTATCGTACTCTCCTAAAGTCTTTTCAAATTCACCAATTTGATTATTTTCACACCCTAGTCCTAAAACAAGCACTCCTCCAGCATTTGGATGTTTAACTGTATTTTGTAGTATCACTCTTGTATTTATGTGGTCCTCTCCAAGTTGTGAGCATCCATAGTTATGAGTTAAAACATTGATATTGTCTATTTGAATATCTCCAATCTCATTTAAAAACTCATCTTTTATCAGTTGAGCAATTCCATTTACACATCCAACTGTTGGAACAATCCATAATTCATTTCTTATTCCTACATCTCCATTTTTTCTTTTATAAACCTCTACACTTCTTTTTTCTAAGTCTAAAACTCTATCTTGAAACTTTGGATTATAAATATAGTCACTTAAATCTTTTAAATTTGTTTTCATATTATGAGTATGTATCCATTCACCCTTTTTTACAGGTGTTACTGCATGACCGATAGGCATTCCATATTTTATTATATCCTCATCTTTTTCTATATTTCCAAGGGCAATTTTATGCCCTTTAGAAACGTCCTCTAACAATATTAAACTATCTCCATCTAAAGTTATAGTTTCACCTTTTTTATAATTTTTTAAAGCGATAACTACATTATCACTTGTGTTTATCTTTATAAACTCTTTCATTACTTAACCTCTTCTAAAGCTCTTTCCACTCCATTTTTATCTATATTCTCTAAATATTTTGTCACTAACTCAGCCATTCCATCAACTGAATTTAGATCTATATCCCAGTGACTTTTTAATCCCAATACATATTTAACTATATTTTCGTAGTTATTCTCTTGCCATAAATCTTCATACATATCTAAATGATGTCTATCATCTCTTAACTGAATAGTATCTCCATTTTCTCTAACCCCTTTGTAGAATCTTATTAAAGCTGCTAAAGAGAATAGAAGTCTTTTTGGTAACTTTCCTGTTCTTTTGTATGTCTCTAAAACTTGTGGAAGTATTCTAGATTTATATTTAGCCATTGAATTTAATGAAATATCCATTAACATATGCTTTACATACGGGTTTTTAAATCTGTTAATCACAGCCTCTTTAAACTCTTTTAACTCCTTTTCATCCATATCTAAAGCTGGAATAATCTCCTCATCTATTGCTAACTCAATAAAGTTTCTAATATCATCATTTTCCATAGCTTCTCTAACTGTATCTATTCCATATAGATATGAAACTGGAACCATAGCCGTATGTGCTCCATTTAATATTCCTACTTTTCTCATTTTATACGGTTTTAAATCGTCAACTATTAAGATATTTAGATTTAAGCCTTCTAACTTTAACTCCCTCGTCAATATGTCTTTTGGTCCTTGAATTACAAATAGGTAAAAGTACTCCCCAGTTGTTATAAAGCCATCCTCATAACCCAACTCTTTTGTTAACTCCTCTTTTTCTCCTCTTGGGTACCCTGTCACAATTCTATCAACCAATGTTGAGCACCAAATGTTTCCATTTATTAACCAATTTTTAAAGTCCTCTCCTAAGTTCCAAAGTTCAGCATATTTTAAAACCATCTTTCTTAACTCTTCACCATTATAATCAATTAGTTCACATGGCATTAAAATAAATCCTTTAGTCATATCTCCATTAAAAACTACAAATCTTTCATGCATCAGTCTTGTTAACTTTCCTGGGAATGTACTTTGAGGAGTGTCCTCATATCTATCCTCTGCACTAAAAGCTATTCCAGCTTCCGTTGTATTAGATACAATAAATCTCATCTCTGGATTATGAGCTAATTGTAAATATTCTTGGAAGTTTTTATAGATAGGTATCTCTCTATTTATAGATGAGATTACAGTATAATCTTTAACAACCTCTCCTCTTTCATCTATTCCCCTAATTATTGCTGTATATAATCCATCTTGAGTATCTAATAATGGAACTGCATCAAAATCAATTGGTCTTACTACCGCTACTCCAGCGTTTAAATCTGTATTTTTATTTATTATGTCTAATTGCCAATCAAAGAAACATCTTAAAAAATTTCCCTCTCCAAATTGAATTACTTTCTCTTCATATTTTGGTAAATTTAACTCTTCTCTAGTTAACATCTTTTCTCCTTTTTCTGATATATCAGTATTATATTATAAATATATTATAATTAGAAATAAAAATCAAGCTTTTTAGATAAATTTAATCAATAACTATATTTTACGTTCTCTTTAAGAACGATTTCTTATTTTGTGTTGGTTTTTTAAAAAAAATATTATATACTATTGATATAAAAAATGAGGAGTTATATATGAAGAGTTTAAAAGACAAAGCTTATGATGAGTTAAAGGAGTTAATTATTTCTGGTAAATTAGAAGCAAATGAAAGAATTGATGAAGATTTCTTATCAAAATCACTTAATGTCAGTCGGACTCCTGTCAGAGAAGCTATCAATCGACTTGAGCAGGAGGGATGGATTAATATAGTCCCAAGAAAGGGTATGTTTGTTAATAATATTTCACTTAAGGAAATCAATGATATTTTTCAAGTTAGAAGTAATCTAGAGCCAATTATCCTTGAAATGGCTTTCCATAAAATCGATAGAGAAAATTTGATAAGTTTAAAAGAAAAATTTAAAAATTTTTCAAATAAAATCTCTTTGACACTCGAAGAAAAAAAGGAGTTAGATACTTTAGATAACGAGCTCCATCTATTAATTTTAAAAAATTGTAACAACAATTTTATTATTAAAATGATGGAAAATGTTTACGAACATAATATGAGGATAAGAAATATAAGCTCTCAACCACCAATCAGAAGATTTGATGCCACTAAAGAGCACATAGATATTATTGACGCTATCTTAGATGATAATCTTCATAATGCAATAGAGGAATTAAAAAAACACAATTTAAAAGCTAAAGAGGGCTTTTTCTATAGCTTGATTGAGCAGTAAAAAAAGAGATTTGATAATTCAAATCTCTTTTTTATTTTAATTTAGTTATCTAACTAACCATCCACCATCTATAGCCAATATATGTCCATTTATATAATCAGATGCTTTTGAAGCTAAAAATATAACGCCTCCCACAAGATCTGATGTTTGCCCCCATCTTCCCGCTGGTATTCTTCCCAATATCTCAGCATTTCTCTTTTCGTCAGCTCTAATTGGAGCTGTATTTGCTGTTTCTATATACCCTGGTGCTATTGCGTTCACTTGAATATTATCTACTGCTAACTCATTTGCAAATGCTTTTGTAAGTCCTGCCACTCCATGCTTACTTGCTGTATATGATGGAACAAATTTTCCACCTTGGAATGACAACATTGAAGCTATGTTTATTATCTTTCCGCCACCTTGTTTTTTCATCTCTATTGCTGCAGTTTTACTTAAATAATAAATTGATGATAAGTTTAAATCAATAACTTGCTGCCAATCGCTATTTGCTCCTTCTAAAATTGGCGATCTTTTTATTGTTCCAGCGTTATTCACTAGGATATCTAATCTTCCAAAAGCCTCTACACACTTACTAACTGCTTCCATAGCTACACACTCTTTCGACAAATCTCCAGTTGCGTAGGCAATTTTTCTTCCTAATGCTTCAACTTCTTTTACCATATTCTCCATATTATCATCATTATATGTGAATATAAATAGGTCTGCCCCCGCTTTTGCAAGTCCCATTGCTAGTGCATTTCCTATCCCTACATTTCCCCCAGTCACCATCGCAACTTTTCCCTCTAAATTAAACATATTTAACATCTTTTTCCCCTCCTATCTTAACTCGTCCATTGAAACATGATCCATATCAGTAAACGTTTGATTCTCTCCAGCCATTCCCCAAATAAACGTATAGTTCTTAGTTCCTACTCCAGCATGAATTGACCAAGATGGTGATATCACCGCTTGCTCATTAGCCATTACAATATGACGAGTTTCTTGAGGCTGTCCCATCAAATGGAACACTCTTGAATTCTCATCCATATCGAAATAGAAATAAACTTCCATTCTTCTTTCATGTGTATGTGTTGGCATAGTGTTCCACATATTATTTGGATCTAATTCTGTCATTCCCATCACAAGTTGACATGATTTACAAACTGCTGGATGAACATATTGGAATATAGTTCTCTTATTTGAGTTTTCCAAATCTCCCAATTGAACTTTATTAGCTGTTGTTCTATCTATCTTTACAGTTGGATAGCTAACGTGTGCCGGTGACGAGTTTATATAGAATTTAGCCGGTTTATCCTTAGAGTTTGATATAAATGTTAACTCTCTATTTCCTACACCCACATACAGCCCATCTTTGGCTTCCATATTATGTTCTACTCCATCAATTACTACCTTTCCTGCTCCACCAACGTTTATTATCCCAAGTTCTCTTCTTTCTAAAAAGAATTCAGATCCAAGCTCCTTACACCCCTCTAGCTTTACATCCATGTCAACTGGCATAATTCCTCCAGCTATAACTCTATCCACGTGAGAATAAACTAAATTAACCTCATCAGCAATGAAAACTGTCTCCATTAAATAGTGTTTTCTTAACTCCTCTGTTGTATAATGTTTTGAATCTTCTGGATGATTTGCATACCTTATATCTAATCTCATTTTTTTACACTCCCTCTCTTATTTTTATTTTTTAAAATAATTTTCAAACTCCCCTTGTATTAAGTTTTGTAATCTTTTTATTCCACTATATAGGTGTTCCGTAATTATTTTTTCAACTTGCGCCACATTCTTTTCCTTTATAGTGTCCACCAATTTTTTATGATCCTCGTATATAGCTTTAAAATTCTTTACCTCAAGTATATCTAACATCTTAAATCTTTTATAATGTATTTGAGCTTTCTCTAACTGTTCCCAGATAAATATATTTTTAGTTAGTTCATACCAAAGTTTATGGAGCTGGCAATCTAAATCGTAAAACTCCTTTGTTTCAAACTCTCTTTTTAAAAGAAGCTCTTGCAGTTTTAAGTTATACTCCATCTCTGCAATAAACTTATCGTTCATCATCACTATAGCGTCTTTTATAATTTGTTTTTCCAAGACAACTCTCATGTAGATACTTTGCCTTATAATATCCATATCTAATAGACTCACATAGCTCGATTTAAACGGCTCACTTTCAACCAACCCTATCGAATTTAATTTTCTTAGTATGTCTCTACTCGGAGTTCTTGAAACTCCGTACGTTTTACCTATCTCTTGTTCCGTAATTATTTGTCCCGGTTTATATTCTAAATTCATTATTTTTTCTTTTAAATCTTCATAGATATTTTCTGTACTATTTCTTACTGACATTTTTAACTCCTCACATCCGTATACTATTTTTAAAATTGTATACTATATTTAATTTAGTATACGTTTTTGTTTCTGTTTTGTCAATTCTTTATTTCTATATTGCATCTTATTAGCGAGTACACAAAAATAGAGAAAATCTTTATCAGATTTTCTCTATTTTAAATTATTTAAAACTCTTCAATCACTCTCTTTTTACATTACCATTTAGTTGCTGTATATCTCCCAGTTTTAGAGTTTTTAACAACATTTATATATACAACTTTTCCAGAACTTCGATCTATATAATCAGATATTCCAGATATTAAATATGGATAATCTTGATTCAAATCGGGAGTTTCCGCTTGTACATGACTTTTTACTCTCCATAGAGGAACAGTATCTTCATAAGCCGACAAACTTAGAGCTTTGACAAAATAGTTCACATACTGAGTATTATCACTATACCACGCTTCTTCAAACATTCCATTGTGAACTCCAGCATACGTCTGCTCCACTCCCCACCATTCGTTCACAGGAGCCGAAAAACTCTCCTCCGCTGTAAATGGTCCTGCCACACTATAATCATACACTATATTATAACTAGCTCCTTTATTAACAAAAGTTCTTGTATAACCTTTTGCTGCTAACATATTCTGTAATGAATTTTCAAAGCTCTGTTTTTGTAATCCAGCTACTGCACTCTTTGATGAAAGATAATATGTTCCTGCTGTAACTGATTTTGGAGCATATGAATCCACAGCCACTAAATGTCCATCCATTAAGGAAGTACATCCTTGAAATAATAGCAAAGTTAATGGAAATAGATAGGTTAATTTTTTTAACATAATAAAAGCCTCCTTGAACTTATCTTCTTTAAAATAACTTTACTATAACCTCTTTACTCTTCCTTTATTTCTTTTTTACAAATTAAAATACATATCCTACATGTACTTGAAATAACATTTCATTGTTTAAAACATTGTTTGAAATTGAAAAGTCCATCGGTCCTAAGAATGTATCCCAACCAATTCCAACTCCATACCCTTGCTTTTTCATATCCCAAATCTCTTTTTCACTTTCAAAACCTGAATAATAGTTGTATGTTCCCACATTGTAGTTAAAACTTAAATACAAATTTTGTGCAACCGTATATTGAAGTCCCAAACTTCCCATGAAAAAGTTATCTGTGTACACTGACGATATCGGCAAACCTACAAAAGTATAGTTTCTTCTCATTGGGTCACTTTTTAATCCCCCTAAATTGAAAAGTTCAGAGAGAGGTGTATTCCTAGCATTATACATCTGTCCTCCGTTTATTCCAGTATTTAAGGACCATTTGCTACTCAGTTGAATATATTTCATCACCATCATTGAATATCCTTCAAAAGAGTTCCCCTCTTTTGCGTTTGTTTCAGAGAACACTTGTAATAGACCTTGCCCTCCTTTTGTCGCATATTCTGACTGATTCATTGTATCATAGTAAAAACTAAATGTGTTTGTAAAGTATGACCCATCCTTTTTAAAATAGGAAAAATTTTTAATTTTTTCTCCAGAGGAATAGTTTGTTTGCATATTTTTATAGCTCAGTGTATATCCCGCAATTATATTATTAAGTATAGTTGTCCCTATCGATAAGTTAGTTTCGAAGGTATTATTCTCATAGGTTGAAACATTGTCTCCACCTTTATATAAAAATATAGGATTTAAACCGTATCCCAATTCTGCTGAAACCAATAACTTATAATCCCAAATATTATACTGAGTCATATCTGTCAACGATATTTTAGGGTATCTCGAAAACTCAGCTTTCAGGGTATAATTTTTTTGAGAAAGATTAAATTTATTAAATACTGGTATCTCTGCCACAGCCTCCAATCCAGCACCATAGTTTGAAACATAGGACATTCCAACCTTTAATTTTGTATCCAATTTTTCTCTCACAGTAAAGTTGACTGTATCACCATCAACTGTATAGAAAACTCTGTCTACAAAGTTTTTAGCAAATATTTTCTCTGTCCATAAGTTTAAATCACTTACAGTCATTTCACCTTTTTCTGGTCTTAGCTTTTCTACCTCTTTCATTGTCAATAGGTCATTTCCATGAATATTTATATTTTTTATATCAAATTTTCTACTTTTCATCCTCTCTTTTTTTAAGTTTATCTCAGCATATCTCTCTTTATCAGTCAATTTAGTGAGAGCATAATCCAATTTTTCTGTTGCAATCTCCCCCTCTTTTACCAATTTTAATAGATTATCAAAATCTAAAGTGCTATGTTTTTTTACATCAGGAGTAATTAAAATATCTGGATAGTGTGTTTGAATCTCAGTATTTTTATCACCATTATATGTCGATAATTTATCCAGTATTTGAATTATATTTGAGTTGTCGGTTATAACAATTGGTTCCGCAGCTATATCCACCCCTATAACTATATCCGCCCCCATATCTATAGCTTGTAAAACTGGAAAATTATCTGCAACACCTCCGTCCACATAGTAGTTATCATCCTCTCTTATAGGATCCAGAAATGTTGGAATAGCCATACTTTTCAAGGTTGCTAAAGCTAAATCCCCACTATTTAGTTCCACTGATTCACCAGTTTGTAAGTTTGTTGTCATGGCTCTAAAAGGTATTGGGAAATCTTTAAATTCATTTATATTCTCCGCTCTAGCAAAAATCTTTTTTAATTCCAAGTATATATACTCCCCATTTAATACTCCCATTGGCAATGAAAGATTGTACTCTTTTGTCAATGAAACGTACAGAGGATATTTATTTGATTGCGTCTTTTGAACGATTCCCTCCAAATCTCTATTTGAAGAGTTTCTAAACAAATCATAAAACTGTAAATCTGTCACTATTTTTTCAATCTCATCTGGTGTATACCCAACAGAGTACATAGCAGCTATTATACTTCCTGCACTGGTTCCAACTATATAATCTATTGGTATTTGATATTTTTCCAATGTTTTTAAAACACCAATATGTGCAGCACCCTTAGCTCCACCGCCACTCAGTACCAACCCTATTTTAGGTCTTGCCACATTCTGGTTTTTTATGAAAGTTTGCCTTAAAGTCTCCAAATTTTTTCTCTTTAATTCCAACTCCTGTATCTGTTTATCAATTTCTTTTATCTTCTCCGCTGTTGTATTGACTCTATTTTCTGGACCTTCAACTGCAAAAATAGACAAAGAAATTGCTAAAAACAACATTATTTTTTTTAGATTTCCCATCTAGTTTTTAATCCTCCCATATTATTTTAATCTTTTGATGATAGTATTCCTGATCCAATTATAAGTCCCAATATTACATTAGTAAGTAAAATTCCAGTTATTATCTCTATAACAACCAAGAATTGTGCTAGCATCGTCAGCGGATACACATCTCCATATCCTACTGTTGTTATCGTTATAAAGCTAAAATAGATATGTTTAAAATAAAACTCAATCTGTGGTAAATCTTGAGTTATACCATTAAAAACCTGCTTTGAACTAAATAAACTAAGTATAGTATATAGTAGTCCAAAACTTATAGCAATAGTTATATAAGTGGTTATTACGACAACTACATCTTTTGGAACCACTTTTCTCCTCCGCCTTAGGAAATCTGCAAAAACATACTTCAATATTATTATATGACAAGCTATTAAAAGAAGTATATTTATGAAAGATAAAAAATAAAAAAAATATTTTAAACTGCTCTCATCCTCATTTATATTCAAAGAATAGTTTACAATCGGTACCAGTATTAAGTAATAAAAAATTAAAGCTGTAGCTTTTAACGGTCCATCTCTAAATAAAAAATTTTTTTGTTTTAAAAATACTATCGGCAGTATACTAAAAAATATTTTTACTGCACTCAGTCCTATTTCCAAAAAATCTATCCTCAATTTATTTTTATCCACCAATACATGTGCCACTATTGATATTAAAACTGCTACCACTCCAGATAAAGTAGCGCTTTTTAAAAAATTGTGTATCTGTTCTTTTTTGTATAATTTCATCTACCCTCCTAGGAACTTACATAGTTCTACAGTTTTTGGATTTTCAAATACTGTTCCCGGCGGTCCCATTTCGACTATTTTTCCTCCGCTTACAAATATTATGTAGTCAGCTACTCCCCTAGCAAATCCCATCTCATGAGTCACTAAGATCATATCTTTTTTTTCTTTCCGCAGTTCTTTAATAACTTCTAGAATCTCTTTTGTTAACGCTGGATCTAGAGCTGAAGTTGGCTCATCTAAAAGTAGAAATCTTGGTTTTAATGCCATTGCTCTTACTATTGCTACTCGTTGCTGTTGTCCTCCCGATAATTGATGTGGATATTTCTCTTTATGCTCATAAAGCTCAAATCTTTTAAGCAGTATCTCCGCTCTTTTATTTGCATCTTTAATAGACATTTTATGGACTTTTTCCAAAGGTAAAGTTATATTTTTCAAAGCTGTTAAATGTGGAAATAGATTAAATGCTTGAAACACTACTCCTATACCTTTCCTGTATTCATGGAGTTCTTTTTCCTCTTTTGGAATTCTCTCCCCATTTATCTCAATTTCACCACTATCACTCACTTCCAACCCAGCTAAAATTTTTAAGAGTGTCGATTTTCCTCCGCCAGATGGTCCTATTATAACAAGAGAATTTATATTTTTTATAGCTAAATTTAATTTATTTAACACAACTTGTTCTCCAAAACTTTTATATAAATTTTCAATTTTAATTTCCATAGCTAAATCTCCTCTCTAAATACTTAGAAAGATGTGAAATTGGATATGTCATTATTAGATATCCCACCGCTAAAATACAGTAGTTTTCTATTGGTGAAAAAGTTAGAGAGTCAACTTCTTGAACATTTTTTGTAAACTCATTCACTGCTATTATTGACAATAGTGAAGAATCTTTAATTAGGCTGGCAAATTGTCCTGCAAGCGGTGGCATAACTCTTTTTATAACCTGTGGCAGTATTATATACCTATATGTTTGAACTCTTGTAAAAGCTAAGGATTTTGCAGTTTCAATTTGAATTTTATTTACACTTTCAATTCCAGCACGAATAATTTCCGAAACGTAAGCTCCCGAAAAAATTCCCATTATCAAGACTCCCATTATATAACGATTTTCTATTCCAAACGCAGTTCCTATCACATAATAAAATAGATATATTTGAACTATCAGCGGAGTTCCACGAATAACTTCAGTGAATCCTTTAGCAAAATAATAGGTCGGCAAAAAACTTCCTCTCTGTCCTAAAACTAAAAGTCCACCAATTATCAAACTCGCTATTAAAGAAAATATTGATATTAATAGAGTCATTGTAAAACCAAATATGAACTTGTATCTATATTTTTCAATTATTTCTGCCCAGTTATATGGATAATCCAGTCTGCTAAAAGCAAAGTGAAAAACTTGCAAAACTATTACAGTTACCAAAACTATATTTACCCATTTCACAGCTGTAGTTTCACTTTCAGTTTTCGGTTTAAAAAATAAAGTTTTTAGTATGCTCATTTTATCTCCTAATCAAAAAAGAAAGGTACATTTTTTTCTTGAAAGAAAGCTCTCTCCTTACCTAAATATTTATCAGCTAAGTTGTTAAATCCCCCTTTTTCTTTATATTCAACTATAAATTCATCAATTTGAGCCCCCAATTTCTCCTCGCCCTTTCTATAAGCTATTGCCCAAGGTTGTGATTCTGTTTCAAACTGAGCTAACAATGGCGTTGTAGTTTCTGAATTTCTTGTCCAATTTCTATAAATCGTCAATGGATCGTATATAAAAGCGTCAACTTTACCCTGTGAAACCTCTAGTATACAAGCGCTCTCTTTATCAAAAACCATTATTTCTGCGTTTGGAAAATACTTCTCTGCCACAGTATGTCCACTCGTACCTTTTTTCACCGCAACCCTCTTACCTTTTTGATTCAAATCTTTAGCGGTTGTAATTCCAGATTTATTATTTACTAGCATTGCCAAATAACTTTTAGCATACGGTATTGAAAAATTCACTGATTTTTTTCTTTCATCTGTTACCGACATAGACGATATTATTATATCTACCTTTTTTGTTTTTAAAGCTGGTATTAATCCCCCATAAGCCATGTCCTCTATAATAACATCTCTTCCTAAGTACTCACCAAGTGCATAAGCCATATCGACACTTATCCCTGTTGGCTTTCCACTTTCATCTGACATTTCAAATGGAGGATATGCTAACTCCATCCCAACAATTAAAGGTTTTTCATTTGCAAAAACTAAGTTTCCTAAAATCAATGTAAAAAAAAGTATTATTTTTTTCATAAATATCCTCCATCTAAAAAATATTTCTATAATTCCTATTTTATTTTTCGAATAAATCAATTTTTTCCTCTTAAAATAATATTGTAATAGTAAAAAAAACTCCTCAAATTTTTTGAGGGGGTTTCCTTATATTCTGGACTACATATTTTTTCTAATTTAACTCTCTTCTCCACATCTTTTTAAAAGAGTTTCCCATTTCTTATCTACCTCTCTTTGTAACTCCTCTATTAAGTGCTCATTCCCAGGTTTAAATAGATGTGCAAATCTACCTTGATCTTTTATAAACTCTGTAATAGGAAGCTTATTTTTAGGTCTATAAGATAACTTCCACTCTCCATTTATAACTTCAAACAATGGCCAATAGCAAGTTTCAACTGCTAATTTACACATCTCCATAAGTTTTTCCGTAGAATATCTCCAACCTCTTGGACACGGTGCTAAAATATTTAAAAATGCTGCTCCCTCTGTATAGATAGCCTTTTCTGATTTTTCATGTAAATCCTTTAAATTTCCTATAAATGTTGTCTGAGCAACATATGGAATATTATGATCAGCAATAATAGCAGTTAAATCCTTTCTGCTTTGAACTTTTCCGTTGCTATCCTTACCTATTGGTGATGTTGTTGTATCTGCAAACATAGGTGTCGCTGATGATCTTTGTATTCCCGTGTTCATATACGCTCCATTGTCGTAGCACACATATACCATATCGTGCCCTCTCTCCATTGCTCCAGATAGCGACTGAAATCCTATATCATAAGTTCCTCCATCTCCACCGAAAGCTATAAACTTATATGTATCATCTATCTTTCCACGTCTTTTTAAGGCATTATATGCTCCCTCTACTCCACTTAAACTTGCTCCTGCATTTTCAAAAGCACTATGAATAAATGAATCTTTCCAAGCTGTATAAGGATACATAAATGTTGAAACTTCTAAACATCCAGTAGCATTTGCGATAACTGCTCTATCCTCCACTTTTAGAGCTCTTAAAACTCCTCTTACCGCAACTCCTGCTCCACAGCCAGCGCAAAGCCTATGTCCTCCAGTCAATCTTTCTGGTTTATTCATTTCCTCTTTAAAATTATATGCCATCTTACTACCCCCTCACTCCTAAGTGTCTGTAAACCCTATTTACTTCAAAATCGTCTGTATGAGCTAAAAGTTGTTCTGGGTTGTAAGCTACTTCAAAATCATCTTCCATACGTTGCTTTGCGTCCGCTTCATACAACAGATCACTAAATACCTTTTTTATATCCCCTACTGTCACATCTCTTCCACCCAATCCGTATACATAGTTAAACATCTTTGGTCTGTCATGTGAATCGTAAAGTGCCGATCTAACCTCAGCAAAAAGTGGTCCTCCAGCTCCAGAGAATCCCTCACATTTATCTAGTACTCCCACAACCTTCAAACCTGTCAAGGTATACTTTAACTCATCAAATGGAAATGGTCTAAAGACTCTAATTTTAATAAGTCCAACTCTTTTCCCCTGTGCTCTAAGTTCATCAACAGCTACTTTTGCTGTTCCGGCAGTTGAATTTATGACAACTATTACTGCAAGTGCATCTTGAGTTTTGTATTCTTCAAAGAATGAATATTTTCTTCCTGTCAAATCTTCAAATTTCTTTGCGACCTCTTTTATTACTACTCTTGCATTCACCATAGCTTTGGCTTGCTGAACTTTATGCTCCATATAAAAATTTGCTGTATCATATGGTCCATGAGCTATTTGTCTAGCAGAGTTTAGTAGATAGTCCTCCGGATTATATGCCCCTACAAAAGCCTTCACTTTTTCATCCTCTATCAGTTCTATATTTTCAACAGCATGAGATGTTATAAATCCATCTTGACAAACCATAGTAGGAAGCATAACTCTTGGGTCTTCAGCTATCTTTACAGCTTGAATATAGTTATCATACGCCTCTTGATTGGTTTCGCTATATATTTGAATCCATCCAGTGTCTCTAGCTCCCATTGAATCGCTGTGATCCGCATTTATATTGATTGGACCCGTTAAAGCCCTGTTTATTACTGCCATAGTTATAGGTAACCTCATTGAAGCTGCCACATACAGCATTTCCCACATTAAAGCAAGTCCGCAAGATGAAGTGGCTGTCATAGTTCTAGCTCCTGCTGCTTCAGCACCAATAGCTGCAGACATAGCACTATGCTCTGACTCCACTGGAATAAACTCTGTATTCACATCTCCATCTGCCACATATTTAGAAAAATATTGTGGTATCTCAGTTGATGGGGTAATTGGAAATGCTGGCATTACATCTGGATCTATCTGTCTCATTGCTGTAGCTACGGCTTCGTTTCCTGACATTCTCTCTCTTATACTCATTTTTCCCTCTCCTCCTAAACCTTTGTAAACTCTATGGCTTTAAATGGACATACCACAAAACAAACTCCACATCCTTTGCAGTGATCCTGATCAAAATCTAATCTCTTTCCATCCTTAACTGGAATAGCCGAATCTGGGCAAACTGGAATGCAAAGTAAACATTGTTTGCAATTCTCCTCAACAAAGTCAACTTTCATTACTCTCCAGTCACCAGTTTTAAAGTTTTCAGCACTTCCAGCCTCATACACTACGCCACCAGGTGTTATCTCCTGCCAAGTTATAGTTTCATCTATTATTCTACCATTTTTATTTTTCATTATTCTTCCACCTCATCCATTGAACGCTTTAATGCACACATATTTCCCTCTAAAACTTGAGGTTTAGTACTAAATTTATGCTTAAATGATTCCTCCATATTTTTTATAAACTCATCCTCTGGTACAAGTTTACTAACTTTTACAACTGCTCCTAACATTGGAGTATTGGGAAAATACTTTCCTAAGCATTCCTCCGATATTTTTTTAGCATTGCACGTATAAAGTCTACCTGTATATCCCCTCAATTCAGCTCTTAATTCCTCTGGAGTTCTCTCACTATTTACGATTATAGCTCCTCCTTCCTTAAGACCTTTTTCTACCTCAATCGCTTCTATTAAAGTTTCATCCACTACAACTACAAAGTTTGGTTCATAAATATTTGAGTGAACTCTAATAGGTTCATCTCCAATACGATTATAAGCTGTTATTGGTGCTCCCATTCTCTCCGGTCCATACTCAGGGAATCCCTGAACATACATCCCACTACTAAACGCTACATCTGCCAATAGAAGTGAAGCTGTCTTTGCACCTTGTCCACCTCTACCATGCCATCTGATTTCTACCATTTTACCCATGATTTACCATCCTTTTTTAAATTTTACTTAAATAACGATATATTGTTGATTCAGAAACGTTTAAAGCTTCTGAAACCTCTAAAACTCCACCTCTCAAATCAAATATTCCCTTTTGCTGAAGTTTTTTTATGACACTGAGTTTCTCCTCCCCCTCTATCTCTTTCCAAGATACTCTACCCTTCAAAATTTCAAGTAAAGCTTTACTTATCATCTCTTTTATAGAATTTGGAAAATCCACTTCTGTTACCAACTCTTTTTCACTTTTTAAGTTCAAACCAAAATTTGCCATACTTTCCATTTGATAAGCTATATTAAAATAGCTACTTACATCCACATTTACACATATCATTCCAATAATATTCTCTTCCACATTCTTTATAAAAAATGTTGAAGATCTAAGAATTTTTCCTCCTACAACACCCTTTGAGTTTGTTATAAACTCCCTATCATTATAGAGTTTCTCTTTCAAAATTTTTAATCCAAATTCACTCATAGGAGAGCCTATCTCTCTTCCACTCACGTGATTGTTAAATATCTCTATACTAGAACTACTTATATCCCTTAGGTCATGGAGAACCACTTCCACATTTTCACCATAACACTTTGACATAAATCTGGCTATTTTTCTATACTCTTCTAAGATTTCTAAGTCCCCTTTCAAGTATATCCCCTCCTTTTCCAATATAGGTATATACCTTACGCCTTTCAAAAAGTCAAAAAAATATTCTCGCAATAAGAATTTTTTTCTTATTTTTTCTTTATCTACAAAATAAAAAAAGCGTGAAATTCACGCTTTTTTTACTCTAATCAATA
Organism: Cetobacterium sp.; assembly: GCF_977044495.1. NCBI lineage: Bacteria > Fusobacteriati > Fusobacteriota > Fusobacteriia > Fusobacteriales > Fusobacteriaceae > Cetobacterium > Cetobacterium sp. Next base: position 28,599 of record NZ_CDRRQU010000018.1, read on the forward strand.
TTTAAACCGTCTCTAATCCATTTTTTAAATCCGTAATTATATCCTCTACATCCTCAAGTCCCACAGATATTCTAACTAATCCATCTGTTATTCCAGCAGTTAATCTCTCCTCTCTTGTATATGGTGAATGAGTCATTGAAGCCGGATGCTGAATAAGCGTCTCTGTATCTCCAAGTGATACTGCCAATGAACAAAGCTCCAGATTATTTAATAATGTTTTTCCAGCATCCATTCCACCTTTTAATTCAAAGGCAAAAATTCCTCCAAAATCTTTCATCTGTTTACATGCTATCCCATGTCCTGGATGTGTTGTCAATCCCGGATAAAACACTGTTTCAACTTTTGGATGAACATTTAAGAACTCCGCCACTTTCCTAGCGTTAGAACAGTGTCTTTCCATTCTAATTTCTAAGGTTTTCATTCCTCTAATTATATAATAAGCGTCCATTGGACTTAAAACTGCTCCAGTCATATCTTTTACTCCAACAAGCCTAACTTGAGTTACTAAATCCATCTTACCTACAACAAAACCTGCTATTACATCTCCATGTCCATTCAAGTATTTTGTAGCTGAATGAACAACAATATCTGCGCCCAATGTTAGAGGCTTTTGACAGTACGGTGTTGCAAATGTATTATCCACTACAACTAATAGTTTGTCATTGTATGCATGAGCTAGCTTTGAAACCGCTTCTATATCAACAATTTTTAAGTTTGGATTTGCTGGTGTTTCTAAATAAACAACTTTTGTATTTGACTTTAAAGAACTCTTTACAGCTTCTAAATCTGATGTATCTATGAACTCTACGTCTATTCCAAACTTTGTCAATCCATGACTAAGTAGTGCAAATGTACATCCATAGAGTGTCTTATCTGCTAAAACGTGGTCTCCTGCTTTTAAAACTGTCCACATAACCGAAGCTATCGCACCCATTCCAGAAGCTGTAGCCAGTGCCGCTTCTCCCTCTTCCAAAAGAGCTAACTTTTTCTCTACAACCGTCACCGTAGGATTTCCTAATCTTGAATAGATATATCCCTCTTCCTCCAAGGCAAACCTTTTTCCTCCCTGTTCTGCTGAATCAAATATAAATGTTGATGTTTGATAGATTGGTGTAGCCAATGTTCCAAAGACATTTTTTTCACTTCCCCCATGAATTGCTACTGTACCAAACCCCTTTTTCATATTTTTTTCCATAATAACTCCTCCCTCTGAAACCTATTTCTAATCCAATTATACCTCTTTTATTTCTTAAAGCAAGGTTTCAAAGAAAAAAATAAAAATCAGATCATAAGACCTGATTTTTCTATTTTAATACTATTTTAATATATCACTGTATAAAAACATTGCTAAATAAAAGTATATGACTAAAGCTAAAGCATCCACAATAGTTGTCACAAGTGGTCCCGCCATTATCGCTGGGTCTAATTTCAATTTTTTAGCTCCGATTGGAAGCAATCCTCCAACCAATTTTGCAATTACCACCGTTACTCCCAAAGTGACTGAAACTAACATTGACATCTTGAAATCTTGTTTCAATATGTAGTTCATACGCAAAAAGTTCACAACCCCTAATCCTAATCCAACAATCAGACTTACTCTTAACTCTTTCCACACAACTTTTAAATAATCATTTATTTTGATCTCTCCCAAAGCCATTCCTCTTATTATAAGGGTTGACGATTGAGAACCGGCATTCCCTCCCGTATCCATAAGCATTGGAATTGCCGTAGCTAAAACAACCATCTGCTCTATTATCTCTTCATATTTGCTGATAATTGATCCTGTAAATGTGGCTGAAACCATCAAAATTAAAAGCCATGCTAAACGATTTTTAGCCAAATGTACTACCGAAGTTTCTAAATACTCCTCCTTACTCGGAGCCATAGCTGCCATTTTTTGGAAATCCTCTGTATTCTCCTCTTCAATGACATCTACCATATCATCTATAGTAATAATTCCTACTAAAATATTCTCCTTGTCAATCACTGGTAAAACTGTTAGATCATATTTTTTAAATAACTTTACAGCTTTTTCCTGATTTGTCGACGTTTTCACAGAAAGTATATTCTTATCCATAATATTTTCTATAACTTCATCATCAGAGGAGGCTAAAAGCTTTTTTAAAGTTATCTCTCCCTCAAGTTTCTTATCTTTATCTATAACATAAGCAACATCTATAGTTTCAAGTTCCTCCGCGTATTTTCTTATATGCTCAAGGCTCTCTTTTACGGTCTGATTACTTCTTAGAGAAAGGTACTCTATTGTCATTAAACTTCCTGCTGAATCCTCTTCATATGATAAAAACTGATTTATTAAAAATCTATTTTCATGTTTATAATTTTCAAGCACTCTTTTTACAACATTTGAGGGCATCTCTTCTAAAAAATCAATCATATCATCAAAATATAGCTCCTCCAATAAGGACTGTAACTTGTCATCATTTATTGATGTTACAATTTTTATCTGCTCATCGGTATCCAAATTTGCAAATACTTCCGCTGCTAACTCTTTATGTAAAAGTCTAAAAAGAATGATTATATCTTTCTCATTTTCACTATTTGCCTCAATAAATTCAGCTATATTCACAGGAGTTTCTAAATTTAGAACCTCTTTTAAACCTTTTAAATCTTTTTTTAATAGAAGCTCTTTTACTTTTGTTTCAAACATTTTTCCTCCTTGAGTTTTGCAGAGGAAAATTGAAGAAAAATTTTCTAGATCTCTCCCCTACAAACTATACATATTAAATTGTTTTTATTTTTAATTCGTTTGGGATAACTCTCCATTTCTTCTCCTTACAATTTATTTGTTTTCTAACCTTTAGATTATACCTTTTTTATGAAAGAAAGTAAATCATTTATATTTAAGCATAAAAAAAAGTCTTAGAAAAATTTCTAAGACTTTAAGTATCATTACTTTACAGTTACGATGTTAGATGCTTGAGGTCCTCTTTCACCTTGAACTACATCAAAAGTTACTTCTTCCCCTTCTACTAACTTTTTGAATCCATCTTTTTTGATTTGAGAAAAGTGTGCGAATACATCTTTCCCGTCCTCACCAGTAATAAATCCAAATCCTTTTTCTTCGTTAAACCATTTAACTGTACCTTTCATTTGATACCTCCATAAAATTATTTTTTATAACTCTACAAATCTTAATCTTTTAATCAGAGGTTAAACAAACTCAAGTTACCTATCGGTTTCTCTTCTAAAAATTTTAAAACTCATATTATTACTCTTTTTGTATTATACACCTTTTTTTTCAAAAAGTAAATCTTTTTTATTTTTTATTTAACTCTTCAATTGTCACAAACTCAAACCCTCTAGCCTTTAATTGAGGAAGAACTACCTTCAAAGCTTGGGCAGTTTTTCCGTAGTCATGTAATAATACAATTCCTTTATCCTTAGCATTTTCTACTAAAAATTTAGCTATATAATCTTTATCAGATGGTTTTTCCCAATCTTTTGGACTGATATTCCACATAACTGATTCCATACCTAAATTCTTTTTTAACTCCTCTTTTTGAGCTTTTCCCAACGCACCATACGGAGGTCTAAAGTATACAACCTTTTTATTGGTTACTCCTGTTATAATCTTATTTGTACTTTCTAACTCTTTTTTCACGTCGCTCATTGGTAATTTTTTTAAATTTGGATGATTATACGAATGATTCGCAATCTGGTGCCCCTCTTCATGTATTTTTTCTAAAATTTTAGGATGTCTCTTTCCATTTACTCCCAAAATAAAAAATGTTGCTTTTGCATCATTTTCACGTAATACCTCCAATATCTCCTCTGTTATCTTAGACTTTGGACCATCATCAAAAGTAAAAGCTATTTTTTTAGTTGGCTGAGCAAACAGTGACATAGCTGTTATACATATTGCCAATAAATACTTTAATATTTTCATTTTTCACCTCTTTACAATTTTTTCCATTAAAATATAACATAATATACCGCTTTTGGTATAGATATTTTCTTTTCTTTTTTTATTTTTTCAGAAGGAAAAATATATCTTTTTTCAGAATAATATATTATAATAAGTGAAATTTTAGAAGAAAGGGGGGATTTCTATGAATTATACTCTTTATAAAACTTTTGGTTCCCATATAAAAAAAATTGATGGTACCACCGGAGTTATGTTTACTCTCTGGGCACCTAATGCTATAAAAGTCTCAGTTGTTGGAGATTTTAATAACTGGGATGGAAAAAGAAACTATATGAATAAAGATATTAAAACTGGTGTTTGGTCTCTTTTTATACCCAATTTAAAAGAGGGAACCCTCTATAAATACATGATTGCTGATAAAAATCAAAAAATATTTATGAAAAGTGATCCTTTTGCTTTTTACTCCGAAGTCCGTCCCAATACAGCCTCCATAGTTTACAATCCTTTTACACCTTTTCACTGGGAGGATAAAGACTGGTTAAAAAAAAGAGAGAAAGATAATCTCTATAAGAAACCTATCAGCATCTATGAACTCCACTTAGGTTCTTGGAAAAGAAATTACAATCGTGGAGAGGGTCCTGAAGATGGAAGTGAATTTCTAAATTACAGAGAAATCGCTAAAAAACTTGTCCCATACATCTTAGAAACTGGTTTTACTCATATTGAGATACTCCCTCTTACTGAACATCCTCTAGATACATCATGGGGATACCAGAGCGTTGGATACTTCTCTATCACAAGCCGATATGGAACACCTGAGGACTTTAAATACTTAGTCAATGAGTGCCATAAAGCCGGTATCGGTGTCATTCTAGACTGGGTTCCCGGACATTTCTGTAAAGATGCCCACGGTTTATATAGATTTGATGGAACACCTCTTTTTGAATACGAAAACGAAATTTTGGGGGAGAACCCAATTTGGGGAACTGCTAACTTCGATTTTACTAAACCCTTTGTTAGAAACTTTTTATTATCTAGTGCAACATTTTTATTTGAACATTTTCATATTGATGGAATTCGTGCTGATGCAGTTTCAAATCTTTTATACCTTGAGTATGGACGTGAAAAAACAGGTCTTAAAAATACTCTCGGTGGGGATGCTAAGCTAGAAGCTATCGATTTTCTTAGAACACTCAACGAAACAATTTTTAAACTTTACAAAAATCCACTTATGATTGCCGAAGAGGCTACATCTTGGCCTTTGGTTACCGCTCCTACGTATAAAGGCGGTCTTGGATTCAACTACAAATGGAATATGGGATGGATGAATGATATGTTGAAATATATGTCCTATACTCCCTGTGAACGAGATAAAAACCACAATCTTTTAACATTTTCTATTATGTATGCTTTTAGTGAAAACTTTATATTAGCTCTTTCACATGACGAAGTTGTACATGGAAAAAAATCTCTTCTCGATAAAATGAGCGGAGACTATATTCAAAAATTCGACTCGCTTAGAATGTTTTATGGATTTATGTTTGGTCATCCCGGAAAAAAACTTCTTTTTATGGGAGGAGAATTCGGACAATTTATTGAATGGAGATACTATGAGGAACTCGAATGGAAACTTTTAAAGTATCCACAACACGATTCTTTAAAAACTTATGTAAGCAAACTTAATGAGTTTTATAAATCAGAACCTGCTCTTTGGGGTAAAGATTCAAGTTTTGATGGGTTTGAGTGGATTAACCATAAAAATTACACCCAAAAACTTATAACTTTTATTAGAAAAAGTGATAATCTGGAAGATTTTATTTTAGTTGTTTGTAATTTTACTAAAAATGAATATATAAATCATTCTATCGGTGTTCCAAGAATGTTTGAATATATAGAGGTTTTCAATAGTGATAAAGACATATTTGGAGGCAGTAACCAAGTAAATAATGGAGTTATCAAGCCAATAAATAAAGAGTTAGATGATCAACCGTTCTCTATCTCTATAAATATAGCTCCACTTTGCACACTATTTTTAAAACCTATATCAAAAAAAGGGGGGATTTAATTATGAAAAAGAAAATGATTGCTATGATTTTAGCAGGGGGGCAAGGAAGTAGGCTTAAAAGACTCACAAGGGATGTTGCAAAACCTGCTGTTCCTTTTGGAGGTAAATATAGAATTATTGATTTTCCACTGAGCAACTGTGTCAATTCTGGAATTGATATCGTCGGTGTTTTAGTTCAATATAAACCATTTTTGTTAAATAGACACATTGGAGTTGGAAGTTCATGGGATTTGGATATTGAAGGTGCTGGAGTTAGTATTCTACCTCCTTACTCTACGGAGAGTGAAAATCGTTGGTATAAAGGAACTGCTGATGCTATATTTCAAAATGAAAACTATATCAATATGTATAATCCTGAATACGTCCTTATTTTATCTGGAGACCATATATATAAAATGGACTACGATAAAATGCTAGATTTTCACATTGAAACTGGTGCCCAAGCTACTGTTGCTGTTATTGATGTTCCCATTGAAGAGGCTTCTCGTTTTGGAATTATGAATACAACTGAGAATGGAGAAATCTATGAGTTTGAAGAGAAACCCAAAGAACCTAAAAGTACTTTAGCAAGTATGGGGATATATATATTCGATTGGGCTACTCTTAAAAAAGCATTAAAAGAGGATCAACAAGATAAATATTCTGACAAAGATTTTGGAAAGAATATTATTCCTAAATTTTTAAGAGAGGGAAAAAAGCTAATGGCCTATCCTTTCTCTGGATATTGGAAAGATGTTGGAACTATTGAAAGTCTTTGGGCTGCAAATATGGATCTATTGGATAGCTCAAATTCTATTGATTTATTTGATAAAAATTGGAGAATCTATTCTCAAGCTACAAATAAGCCCGGTCATCTCCTTGAAGAGAGTGCAGTTGTTAAAAATTCTATTATTTCAGAAGGGTGTATCATCAAAGGTGAAGTTATTAACTCTGTCATATCAGCCGAAGTCTATGTGGGTGAAGGAGCCAAAGTACATAATAGTGTTATCTTAGCCGGAGCAGTTTTAAAAGAAGGAAGTTTTGTTAACAGAATAATTTTAGGTGAAGATGTTGTCGTTGAAAAAAATGAACATTTTGGTAGAAAAGATGAAATTTTATTTATTAGTGGGGGAGATGAATAATGTTAGCGAAATACACAGGAGTTATAACATCATTTGAGAGTAAGGAACTTTTAAAAACTTTAACAGCACATAGAGGAATTGCTACTGTTCCCATTGCGGGAAAGTATCGAGCTATTGATTTTCCACTATCATATATGAAAAATGCTGGAATTAGAAATATACATGTTCTTGCTAGTAAAAACTGCTATTCTCTTAGAACACATTTAGATGTTGCTAAATCTTGGGGATTGAATAGAAAAAATGGTGGTCTTACAATACATAGTGGAAATGCTGAAACTGACACTGAACTTTTAATTAAAAACTTTGATGATCTCTTAGATGCAAAAGATGAGATGATTGTCATTGCTCCTACCTATATGATTGCTAATATAGATTTAGATAAAGCTATTGAATTTCATGAGTTATCAGAAGCTGATATCACTGTTATATACAAAAATATTCCAAACCCATCAGAAAATTTTCTTGGTTGTGATGTTTTAGAATTTAATGAAAAAAACTATCTTACAAGAGCCTACGCTAACTTTTTACCAAAGAAAAATCAAAATATATCCTTAGAGATTTTTTTAATAAAGAGGTCTCTTTTAATGGCTTTAATTATGTCTAGACCAAATAAGGAACTATCTCTAAAAGATATTATTTACAGAAGTAAAAACAATTTAAAAATAATGGGATTTGAACACAAAGAATATCTTTCTTGTTTAAATTCATTGGCAAACTATTTCAGAACTAACATGGATTTACTGAACTCTAAAACTTTAAAAGAGATTTTCTTCAATGAAAATAGACCTATTTTTAGTAAGGTTAAAGACTCAATTCCTACTCACTATTTAAGTGACGCGATTGTAAAAAATTCTATTGTTTCCAATGAATGTTTTATCGAAGGAACTGTCATTAATAGTATACTTTCAAGATATGTGAACGTAGAAAAAGGTGCTCAAATAGAAAACTGTATCATTCTCCAAAATTGTACTATAAAAGCTGGTACACATTTAAAAAATATTATTGTCGATAAGAATGTAGTTTTAGAAGAAACAGAGTTGGAAGGAAATCCTTCGTATCCTCTTGTTATTCAAAGAAAATATAAATTTTAACTTTACCAAGGAGGACGAAAGAATGAAAAATATCAATCTGCTTTTTGCCACTTCAGAAGCTGATCCATTTTTGAAAGTTGGGGGACTTGGAGACATATCTCACGCTCTGCCAAAAGCATTAAAAAAAGTTGGAGTTAATGTTAAAGTTATACTTCCTAAAAATGGAAATATTCCTAAAGAATTTGTTGAACAAATGGATTTTCTAGGAGCTTTTTCAGTTCCTGTTGGTTGGAGAAATCAATATGCTGGTCTTTTTCATTTAGAATATGATGGCATAGATTTCTATTTTTTAGATAATGAATATTATTTTAAAAGACATATTCCTTACGGTCACTATGATGATGGTGAGATTTTCTCCTTCTTTTGCAGAGGAATTTTAGAAGCTGTTAAACATATACCAAATTTTACTCCTGATATTATTCACTGTAATGACTGGCACACCGGAATGGTGCCTGTACTTTTAAAGGCTTTTTATAGAGAAGACCCTCTTTTAAAAAACACAAAAACAGTTTTTACTATACATAATTTGAAATACCAAGGCGTATTCTCGAAAGATATTTTAGGTGAACTTTTATGTCTCGACTCTTCATACTATTCAGAGGATAAACTAAAATTTTATGATGGTGTATCCTTTATGAAAGGTGGACTTATATACTCCGATTTAGTTACAACCGTCAGTGAAACTTATGCCAAAGAGATTACCTATCCCTTTTATGGTGAAAAACTAAATGGATTAATTATCGCACTTGGTGATAAAGTTCATGGAATCGTTAACGGTATTGACTACACCTTGTACGATCCCAGAAAAGATGATAAGTTATATGCTAATTTTGGCTTAACCAACCTAAAGAAAAAATCTATAAATAAGACTGAACTACAAAAAAGATTGGGATTACCTGTTGATGAAAATATCTTAATGGTCGGATTAGTTTCTCGCCTAGTTAATCAAAAAGGTCTTGATCTCATAAAATGGGTTATGGATGAAATTTTAAATATCAACCTGCAATTCGTAGTTCTTGGGACTGGCGAACTACAATATCAAGATTTATTCAACTACTACTCATATATCAATCCTAAAAAACTTTCAGCTAATATAACATTTAGTGATGAATTAGCTAGAAAAATTTATGCTGCCTGTGATATATTCCTTATGCCATCATTATTTGAACCATGTGGTATCGGACAGCTTATCGCTATGAGATACGGTAGCGTTCCTCTAGTCAGAGAAACTGGTGGCTTAAAAGATACTGTTTCCAACTTCAATCCAGACACTCTTACTGGAACTGGATTTGTTTTTCAAAACTACAATGCTCACGATATGCTTTTCAAACTTGAATATGCTGCTAAAATTTTTTATGAAAACAAAAAAGCCTGGACTGCTCTTATGAAATCTTGTATGAAATATAATTCTGATTGGAAAGAATCGGCTAAAAAATATAAATCCTTATACGGAGGTCTTTTATGAATTTAACTAAAAATCAATTTAAAGATGATTATATAAAAAGACTTACGCTAACTTTTGCTCAGACTACTGGCGAAGCTTCTCTAGAGCACAAATATTTAGCTCTTGGAAAACTTATAAGAGATTATATATCTGAGTCTTGGGCAGAAACAAATAACTATTATACTAAGAAAAAATGTAAGCAAGTATACTATTTTTCCATGGAATTTTTACTTGGAAAACTCTTAAACTCATATCTTTTAAATTTGAATATTAGAGATGTTGTTAAAGATGGTCTTAAAGATTTGGGAATAGATTTAGATACTCTTTTGGAGTTAGAACCTGATCCTGCTCTTGGAAATGGTGGATTAGGTAGACTTGCTGCATGCTTTATGGACTCTCTTGCATCACTTGGATTCCCCGGTCATGGATGTGGAATTAGATTTAAACATGGACTTTTTAATCAAAAAATTGTAAATGGATATCAAAAAGAGCTTTTAAATAATTGGCTAAAAGAGGATTTTTTATGGGAAATTAAAAAGCCTGAAAAAACTGTAACTGTGAGATTTGGTGGAATTGTCACTTTGATAAATACTCCTGATAATATCGAACCTATATACTCTGGCTGTGAAGAGATTGACGCGGTTCCTTACGACATCCCTATTTTAGGGTCCAACATGGAGACTGTTAATACACTTAGATTATTCAGTGCTGAGCTTCCTGAGGAAGATATCGATTTGAATAGTCTTCAAAGAGGAGAATATCAAAAATTTATCGATAAAAAATTCGCCGTTGAAGCTATTTCACAAATTTTATATCCAGATGATTCCAGTATGCGTGGAAAACTTCTACGTTTAAAACAGGAATATTTTTTTGTCAGTGCCGGTCTTCAAACCATTTTAAAAAGGTATAAAAAACTTAAGGAATCTATCCATAAATTCTCTGATTTTGTGGGAGTTCATATCAATGATACTCACCCTGCCATAGCTGTTGGTGAACTTATGAGACTTCTTTTAGATGAAGAAAAACTCGATTGGGATAGTGCTTGGGATATAACAGTTAAAACACTGGCTTACACTAATCACACTATTTTAGCTGAAGCTATGGAAAAGTGGCCCTACGATATGTTTAAAAAAACTGTACCTAGAGTTCTTATGATAATCGAAGAGATTGACAGAAGATTCTGTGAAGAAGTGAGTAAAAAATATGAAGAAGATTATAATAAAATCGATTCTATGAGAATAATTTATAATGGCGAAGTTAGAATGGCAAATCTAGCTATAATAGGTTCCCACTCAATTAATGGAGTTGCTAAAATTCACACTGAAATTCTAAAAAGTCGAGAACTTCATGATTTTTATCTTCTTTATCCAGAAAGATTTAATAATAAAACCAATGGAATCACTCACAGAAGGTGGCTAAAAAATGCAAATCCGGAACTATATAAATTAGTCATAGAAAAGAGTGGTCCCGAATGTCTAAGTGATACACATAAATTTATTAACTTCTTAAAATATGTAAATGATGATTCTGTATTACAAGCACTCGATAAAATTAAATTTAAAAATAAGGAAAAAGTAGTAACTTTTGTCAAAAATAAATATGACCTCAATATAAATCCCTTTTCTATCTTTGATGTTCAAATTAAAAGACTTCACGGATATAAAAGACAGCTACTTAATGTTTTCAATATAATTTATCTATATAATCAATTGAAAGAAAATCCTGAACTAGATATTGTCCCTCGTACATTTTTCTTTGGAGCTAAAGCAGCACCATCCTATTATTTAGCAAAAAATATCATAAAACTTATCAACTCCGTAGCCAATGTTGTAAATAACGATCCAGATATTAGAAATAAAATAAAAGTCATCTTTCTTGAAAACTATGGTGTTTCTATAGCTGAACTTATAATTCCTGCTGGAGATGTGAGTGAACAAATTTCGACAGCTTCCAAGGAGGCTTCTGGAACTGGAAATATGAAATTTATGATGAATGGAGCCGTTACTCTTGCTACTCTGGACGGAGCAAATGTAGAGATCTATGATGAAGTTGGAGACAATAATATTGTCATTTTCGGTCTCACTTCACAGGAAGTTATGAGCTTAGAAAAAAATAGAACCTATAACTTTAGAGATATCTTGAATTCCAATCCTGATTTACAAAGAGTTATTAGACAACTCAGTGACGGAACTTTTTCTGAAAATAAAGAGGAGTTTAAAGATATTTTAAATCATATCTACGGAGAAGGAGACCCTTACTTTGTTTTGAAGGATTTCTCAGCATATGTTGAGGCTCAAAATAAAATTAACACTCTTTATGAAAATAGAAGAGGATGGCTACAGATGTGTTTGGTCAATATTGCACACTCTGGAAAATTTTCCTCTGATAACAGTATTAAAAAATATGCTGAAGATATTTGGCATATTAAGGAGGTGAAAAGGTGTGAATAGTCTTTCTTATTCATTATCAAAAGATTCAATTTTATTTGACTCTCAAGATGAAAGATTTAAGACACCTTTTGGAGCTACTCCTTGTGGAGAAAATATCACATTCAATATATTTGTTCAAAAAAATATCGACTGTTTGAATGTCAGCTTAATTGTAAAAAATGGCAGAGAATCGGAATTTAAAATGCTTCCTGGAATAGAAAAAAAAATAGGAGACTATGACTATATTGTCTGGTCTCTCACTTTTATAGTTCCTGCTCTAGCTAGAACGATTTTCTATCATTTTAAAATATCCATTGGAAATGAAAATACTATTTTCTATTATGGTAATAACTCTTTAGCTCTTGGTGGCATTGGTGAAATCTACGAAGACTATCCGATTGACTATCAAATCACTCTTTACTACAAAGATAATCCTACTCCGAACTGGTTTAAAGAGAGTATTGCCTATCAAATTTTTCCAGATAGGTTTAGAAATGGAAATAAGGACGGAAAAATAAATAATCCTAAAACCAATAGTTTTTTATATGGACAATGGTCCGATACACCTATGTACATAAAGAATAATAAAAATGAAATAGTTCGTTGGGATTTTTTTGGAGGCAACCTAAAAGGAATCACTGAAAAAATAAACTATTTAAAGGGATTGAATGTTGGAACTTTATATCTCACTCCAATTTTTGAAGCTACTAGTAATCATAGATATGATACCAACAACTACCACGATATTGATCCCGTTCTAGGCTCTCATAAAGATTTTAAAGAGATGGTCAAAGAGTGTAAAAAAAGAGGTATATACACAATCCTAGATGGTGTTTTTAATCATACTGGTAAAGATAGTATTTATTTTAGAGATGCATCAATATCCAAATCCTCGCCTTTTTATCCATGGTACAGATTTCAAAATTATCCGTATGATTATGATTGTTGGTGGGGAATAAAAGACCTTCCTTGTGTAAATGAATTGGAACCTAGCTTTTTTAAATATATTATAGAGGATGAGAATAGTGTCATTAACCATTGGATGAAAACTGGAATTAAAGGGTGGAGACTTGATGTAGCTGATGAACTTCCTAGCTTTTTTATAGAAAGTTTAAAATATCGGTGTAAAAGTATCGATTCCGAATCAATAATTATTGGTGAAGTTTGGGAAGATGCCAGCAATAAAATAAGTTATGGACAAAGAAGAGAATATTTTAATGGTAAGCAGCTCGATTCGGCTATGAACTATCCTCTCAGAACATACCTTTTAAACTTCTACAATGGATCTATTGACAGTGAAACTCTTTGTAAGTATATGAATTCATTAAAGGAAAATTATCCTAAAGAAAACTATTTTGCGTGTTTTAATCTTTTAAGTAGTCATGATGTAAAGAGAATAAAAACTTCAGTTAAAGAGATAGTAAAAGATTATAATCTTGATTCTCAGTACTTAGAGCCTGCTACAATTAGAGTTTTGAAATCCCTAAGTTTAATTCAATTTACTCTTCCAGGAGTTCCTGTCATATACTATGGGGATGAAGTTGGAGTAGAAGGTGGCAAAGACCCTGATAATAGAAGAACATATCCTTGGGGAAAAGAAAATCATGATCTTTTAAATTGGTACAAAAAAATCTCTTTTTTGAGATCTAGTTCTGAAGTATTAAAAAAAGGAGATATTAAATTTTTTTCACCACACCCTGATATCTTTGCCTATATCAGATTCTTTCCCAATGAAAAAGACTTTATAGGAGTTCTTACAAATAGAAATCCAAACAAATCAAAAATTTTTAAAATTAATTTGAAGGAATTCCTTGGGCAATTTAGTAATAATATAGCGACTGACATATATCGTTGGAATGACCCCCTAATCATTCCAATAGATTCATCTACTAATTTCCCAATAAAAATCCCCCCACTAAAGACACTTCTATTTAGTAGTAAAAGTGTCTAAAAAAAAGCTGAGCACTCCCCCCTGCTCAGCTTTTTTCCTTTCCCACTATTTTACTTATCTACATTATTTAAGTGAACATCCATCTGTGGGAATGGTATGCTTATATTTTCTCTATCTAAAGCACCTTTAATTCCATTTAATGTCTCCTTATAAACTGTCCAGTAGTGTTCGTTGGTTGTCCAACCTTTTAATGCTATATTTATAGAACTATCCGCATACGCATCCACATGACTATATACAGGCGGATCGGCTAAAACTAGAGAATTATCTCTTAAAAGTTTTTCTAATGCTTCTCTAGCCACATCTAAATCTGCATCATAAGATACTCCTATTACAAATTTTAATCTCCTTATTGGAGTTTTAGTATAATTGATTACTTTATTTGAAACAATAGACCCATTTGGTACTATCACTAAATCATTGTTATGAGTCCTTACTGTGGTGGAAAAAATATCAATATCATGAACATATCCTACCTCACCCGATATATTCACTTCATCTCCAACTTTATAAGTTTTAAAAATAAGAACAATTATCCCACCTGCAAAATTTGACAGATTATCTTTTAGTGCTAAACCAACACCTATTCCAAGAGTTCCAAAAAATGCAAGTAGACTGCTCTCCTTTACCCCCATAACCAAAAGACAAATGGTTATCAAAGTTGCGTGTAAACCCACATATAAAATTGATCTGATAAAACTTCTAAGAGATGGATCTATTACACTCTCTTCCCTAGCTTTATTATAAATTGGAGCTATTTTTTTTATTATTTTCAAAGCAAAATAGTATATTCCTATACAAATAAACAATTTTATTATAAAAAATAAGAACTCCACTGTGAAATTCACAAAAATATTTTTATCCATTAAATGGTTTAAAACTTCCTTTATAAAACCTTGTGATTTTTCTTCCATTCGCTTCTCCCTACATTACGCTTGATAAACTTTTAAAATAAATTCTACAGATGAAACAAATTATCATTTCCTCTTTATTAAACTTGATACTCTTTAGGTATTATCCCCTTTGATTTCCAATCCTCTACTGGAATCTCTATCTCAACTATCTTTCCACTTCTAATGTCTAAAACCCAGCCATGAATTTTTGGATATTTTCCATTTTCAATTCTATTTTTTATAATTGATAATTCAAATAGATGTTTCAATTGTTCTAATACGTTTAATTCTGTCAACCTATCAAGTCTTTCCTGTTCTGTAGCTAATTTTTCTAGCTCTTCTCTATGCTCCACCTCTATCTTTTTTATTGGCATTAACCAACTCGATATTATTGAAGAGTGTCTACATTTATCATGAGCTGTTTTTATTCCTCCGCACTCATAGTGACCTGAAAGTATTATGTGCTCTACTTCAAGCTGCTCCACTGCATACTCCAATGTCGCTAAAAAATTCATATCGTTAGGAAATACCTGATTAGCTATATTTCTATGAATAAAAAAACTTCCTGGCTCACTTTGTGTAAATGTATCTATCGGCATTCTGCTATCTGAGCACCCTATATATAAAAACGGGGGATTTTGTCCTTTAGAAAGATTTTTAAAATAGTCTTTATTTAACTCTAACTTTTTTTCTATCCATTCTAAATTTGCTTCTAATAATTCATTATAATTTTGCATTTTTCCTCCTTAAGATCTACATAGAGTATTACTTATATTCTACAATATTTTACAATATATTTCTACTTTTTTAGGATTCCACTTCCTTCAGTTTCATCTATGAAATTTTTTTATAAAATTAATATTGTTTATATCTCATTTTTTTTATAGAATTAATATAACTAAATAAAATGAATTGTAAGGGGGTTTACAAAATGTTAAAAAAACATGAAATTATAGATAGAATCATTAATACTGGGGTAGTAGCTGTTGTTAGAGCTGAAAATTTAGAAGAAGCCAAGCGTGTTTCTAATGCTTGTATCGCTGGTGGAGTTAATGCAATCGAGGTTACTTATACTGTACCTGGTGCTACCGAGGTTATTAAGGAACTCTCTAAAGAGTTTCCTGGAGATGACTTCATAATCGGTGCTGGAACTGTTTTGGACACTGAAACTGCTAGACTTGCTATTTTAGCTGGAGCAAAATATATTGTTTCTCCCGGATTTGATGTAGAGACTGCAAAACTTTGTAATAGATACGCTATTCCATATATGCCTGGATGTATGACTATAACTGAGATGATTAAGGCTATGGAATTAGGTTGTGATATTATTAAACTTTTCCCTGGAAGTGCTTTTGGACCTGATTTTGTTAAAGCTGTTAAAGCACCTTTACCTCAAGCTAACATTATGCCAACAGGTGGGGTTTCTTTAGAAAATGTTGATCAATGGATTAAAAACGGTGTTGTTGCTGTTGGTGTTGGTGGAAAGTTAGCTACTGGACCTAGTGAAGAGATTACTACTACTGCAAAAGCTTTCATAGCTAAAGTTAAAAAGGTTAGAGAGGAGATTTAATTATGAGTAAAATCGTAACTCTTGGAGAGATTATGTTACGTCTTTCCACTGAAAATAACAATAGATTTATTCAAAGTAATACCTTTAGAGCCGACTATGGTGGCGGAGAAGCCAACGTAGCTGTTTCTCTTGCCAACTTTGGAATTGAGTCTGAGTATGTCACTAAACTTCCAAACAACCCGCTTTCTGATTCTATTTTTAGATATTTAAAAGCTAATGGAGTTGAAACTAAAAATATAGTTCTTGGTGGTGAAAGACTTGGAACTTACTATCTAGAAGTTGGAACAAGCGTTAGAGCATCATCAGTTATTTATGACAGGAAATACTCATCATTCTCTACACTAGATTACAATGAACTAGAGATAGAAAAAATTCTAAAAGATTGCAAAATACTACATCTTTCCGGAATTACACCCGCTCTTTCTGAAAATTGTAGAGAGCTTACTATTAAAATTATGAAAAAAGCTAAAGAGATGAATGTTTTAATCAGTTTTGATTTTAATTACAGAGGAAAACTTTGGACTTTAGATGAAGCATCTCCTGTTTTAACAAGTTATCTTCCATATATAGATATCTGTTTTGCTGGTATTTTAGATGCTAAAAATATTATGAGATTGGGAGAACACTCCAATTTAGATGAGTATTACAAGGAGATTACAAAAAAATATCCAAATATAAAATATCTACTTTCTACAAAACGTGAAACTCACTCAGTTAATGAAAACTCTTTAACTGGCTTCATCTTTAAAGATGGAGAACTTATAGCTTCACCTAGATACACTTTCCAAATTGTTGATAGAGTCGGTGGAGGAGATGCTTTTGCCGCTGGAGCTCTTTTTGGAATCTATAACAATCACTCACCTGAAGATATTGTAGATTTTGCAACTGCAGCTTCTGTTTATAAGCACACTGTAAGGGGAGACGCAAACTTAGTTTCAAAAGATGAAATTTATAATATCATCAATAATGGTATTTCAACTGTTTCAAGATAGTAAAAAATGGTAAGGAACTCACCCCTTACCATTTTTTCATTTTTTAAAAATTTTTTAAATCCTCTTCTACCGTTGAAATAGTCCCAATATTAAAGCTATCTATCAAAACTTTTAAAACATTTTCTGATAAAAATGCTGGAATTGTTGGTCCTAAATGGATATTTTTAACTCCTAAATGTAATAATGCCAATAAAACTATTACGGCTTTTTGTTCATACCACGCTATATTATAAACAATTGGTAACTCATTTATATCATTTAATTGGAATATCTCTTTTAATTTTAAAGCTATCAATGCTAAAGAATATGAATCATTACATTGCCCTGCATCTAAAACTCTTGGAATTCCACCAATATCCCCTAAATTCAATTTATTATATTTATACTTTGCACAACCTGCCGTTAAAATAACTGTATCTTTTGGTAAATTAGCTGCAAACTCTGTATAATAGTCTCTAGATTTCATTCTTCCATCACAACCTGCCATTACGTAAAATCTTCTAATAGCTCCAGATTTTACGGCATCTACAACTTTATCAGCTAACGCAAATACCTGATTATGAGCAAATCCACCTATAATTTTTCCCGTTTCAATCTCTTTTGGTGCTTTACACGTTTTAGCCAATGTTATGACTTCCGAGAAATCCTTTTTTCCGTCCCTTTCTTCAACTCGCTTCCACCCAGGGAAACCAGTTGCATTCGTTGTAAAAACTTTTCCTTCATATGAAGCCCCAGATTTTGGTGGCACTATACAATTTGTTGTAAATATAATAGGACCATTAAATGTTTCAAACTCCTCATTTTGTTTCCACCACGCATTTCCATAATTTCCAACTAAGTGTTTATATTTTTTTAACTCTGGATAATAGTGAGCTGGTAACATCTCCGAGTGAGTATATATATCCACTCCTGTTCCCTCTGTTTGCTCTAAAAGTTGAACTATATCATTTAAATCGTGCCCAGATATTAAAATACCAGGATTACTTCTAACACCAATATTTACTTCTGTTATCTCTGGATTTCCAAATTTTTCTGTGTTAGCAAAATCCAATAGTGCCATTACATCTACTCCAAATTTTCCTGTTTCTAAAGTCAATCCTACTAAATCTTCTAACTCTATTGAGTCATCCAAAGTTGAAACTAAAGCTTTCTCTATAAACATAACAATTTCTGATTTTTCATATCCTAGATTCACAGAATGTTCATAATATGCTGCCATCCCTTTTAATCCATAAGTTATAACCTCTCTCAAAGATCTTATATCCTCATTCTCTGTTGAAAGAACTCCAATGCTTAAAGCTTTTTTATTCATATCTTCTACTGTTTTTACTGTAAACTTTGTTGCGTCATGATTTTTTAATCTTTTTATATCAAGTCCTAAATTTTCTAATTGAGCCTTTACTTTATCTCTGATTTTTAATCCTTTTAGAATTTCTTTTGCAATCATTTCATCATCAAAATTGGCATTTGTTATTGTTATAAATAAAGAGTTGGTGATATAGTAATCGATCTCTGAGTTTAACTCTTTATTTTCTAATCTATTTTCCAAAGATAGATTCTCTCTAAAAATAGATATCCCCTTTGTTGTATAAACAAGTAAATCCTGAAGATTTGATGTTGTTGGTTTCTTTCCACAAACTCCTACCACTGAGCAGCCCTTATTTCCAGCTGTTTCTTGACATTGAAAACAAAACATTGGTATTTTTTCCATTTCTCTCTCCTCATTTCTAAATTTTATAACTGGATTATATCAGTATAGTTATTTTTTATCTGTAACATATGTTACAAATATAACTTTTTTTCTAGTAGATTTTTTATATTTGAGGTATAATCAGTTAGACTAATAAAAATATTCTTTTTATAGGAGGAAATTTTATGAAAAAATATCTACTTATTTTTAGTTTTTTACTTTTCTTGATGGGATGTAGTAATGCAAATGAATATCTTGTTTCTGATTTTATTGTGGCAGGAGATTTTACTTATAAAGGTGGATTTGAAAATGCTGGTTCGAAAACTACTAGTAAAGCAGTCAAAAAAAATGGTCTAAATTTTATTGTTGAAGAAACTATTGATACCGCCACAAGAGTTGAACGGGTATATCTGATCAATAAAAATTCTATCTCCTTAATCTATGTCGGTGAAAATACTCATATCAATATAGAAAATCTTGACATAAATAAGGGAGAAGTTATTCTAAAAGCACCATTAATTGTTGGAGAAACTTGGAAATCTGGTGAAAATACCTATGAAATAGTTGAATTTGTAGATGCTGAGTCTGGACCGGAAGTCACTGTAGAAAAAAAATATCCTAGCGGTACTACTGAGAGAACTACTTATCAAAAAGGATTTGGAAAAATACAAAAGACTACAACAATGGTGAACTAAAATATGAAAAAATTAGTTCCAGCTATGGAAAAAATCGATAAAATTTTCAACTATCTCTATTTAAAGGAAAAAGCTTCTCAAGCTGAAATATCCAAAGACCTAAATATACCCAAAGCTACTACAAATAGATTAATTTATACTTTAGTTACAATGGGATATATCTGTCAAAATGGAAAAGATTATAGCTTAGGGAATAAGTTTGACTATTTTTCAAATAAAAACAAAAATTATAATTTAATTAAAAATATATCTTATCCATATTTAGAAGAACTTTCTTTAAAATTTAAAGAAACTTTTAAAGTCAGTGTTTTTGATAAAAATAAAATTAGAGTTATCGCCTCTGTCGAAAGCAATGACTACTATAAAATTACTGTCCCTGAGAACGCGATTTTTCCTCTACACGCTGGCGCAGCAAGTAAAATTCTAATCTGCCAACTACCAGAAAAAAGGCTCAACTCTCTATTGCCTGAAATTTTACCAAAATACACTGAAAATACTATAACTAGTAGAGAAAATCTAAAAAAAGAGCTCTTTAAAGTAAATGTAAAAAAAATTGCATTTGATAATATGGAACACTCAAATACAATCAGTGCCGTAGCTATTCCCATCTATGATAAAAATAATAAGATTATAGCTGCTTTAAGTTGCCCTTTCTTCAGCAATAATACAAATGAACACCACATAAGCGAAATCGTAATTGCTATGAAAGATATTTCTGAAAAAATAGGTACTACTCTTAACAATATGTCATACTAATTTTTTTATTTTCTTTGAAGGAAAATTTAAAAATCCTCGAATAATGAAAGTGAAGTTAGAAAATAAAACTAAAGGCTTTTAAAACAAGAGGAGGATTTTTTATGGAAAATAAAGATCTAGTATTTCAAATGAACAAATTTGTAGGAGATTTACACGTATTTAAAACTAAAGTACACAATTTCCACTGGAATTTAACTGGGGAACATTTCTTCGTTATACATCCAATGCTTGATGGAATAATGAGTGAAATTGATGCACAGATTGACTCTGTCGCTGAAAGAATCCTAATGATTGGACATAGACCTTTTGGATCTTTAGAAATCTATTTAAAACACACTGTTTTAGCTGAAGCTGAAACTAGAGCATACTTAGCTAAAGAAGCTGTCAAATTAATGTTAGAAGATTTTAAACTTCTATTAGCTGAAGCTAACCTTGTTATGGGAATTGCTGAGAAAGAAAATGATCAAGAAACTCTTACACTAATTACAGATATAGCTGCTTTATATCAAAAGCACATCTGGATGTTTGGTGCTTGGTTAGCATAGATATAAAATTAACCCCCTTGAAAGTTTCAAGGGGGTTTCATTTTATGGGAGTATAAATAATTTTGTGTAAATAATAATTGCAGACCTTCTAGATTAATGATGTAATATCATTAAAATCTAGGAGGTTTTTTTATGGCAAGAAAAAGAATTGTTTCTGAATCTAGAAAAAAAGTTATTCAAGATTTTCTCGCAGAATATCAACCTAAAACTGCTAAAGAATTGCAAG
>NZ_CDRRQU010000019.1:0-45235 GCF_977044495.1 Cetobacterium sp.
AGGAGATCCTACATATATTAGCAATATTGCCCCACTTGTATCTTTTGTAAAAAAATTTAAAAATCTATTTCCCACAAAAGATATTTGGATTTGGTCAGGCTTCACTTGGGAAGCAATTATTGAAAATCCAAGGCTTTTATCTCTTATAGAACTGTGTGATATTTTAATAGATGGAAAGTTTCTTATAGAAGAGAAAGATTTGAATCTTAAATGGCGTGGCAGTAAAAACCAAAGAGTCATCAATATAAAAAAAAGTTTAGAACTAAATAAAATCGTTAAATATATAGAATAAAAAAACTCTAGGGGGATTGTATCTCCTAGAGTTTTTTGTTCTTATTTTTTCTTTACATATTTCAAAGTATCCAAAGCTACTGCCATAACTATTATCAATCCCTTTATTATATATTGCCAATATGGGTTTACTCCAATAAAAGTCAATCCATAGTTTATTACTGTAAAAATTATAACCCCAATCAATACTCCGGGAACTGTCCCCACTCCCCCTGAAAACGAAACTCCCCCTACAACACAGGCTGCTATGGCATCCATCTCATACATATTTCCAAGGTTATTTGTAGCACTTCCAACCCTTCCAGCTTCTAACATTCCACCAAAAGCATAAAATATTCCAGACAATGTATAAACTAAAACTAATGTCTTCTTTACATTGACACCCGATACTTTTGCCGCTTCAGGATTTCCTCCCACGGCAAACAAATTTTTTCCAAAAGTTGTCTTATTCCATAGAATCCATATAAATAACACCGCTAATGCTGCATAGATTATTAAATAATTAAATCTAAATCCAGCTATTGTAAAATATCCCTGAGCAAAATTGGTGAAACTCTTTGCAAACCCCGCTATCGGTGATGCTCCCACATGGTCATAATACAGAGAGTTCGCTCCATATATTATAATCATTGAACCTAAAGTTGCAACGAACGGAGTTACACGTAAATATGCTACAACAAAGCCATTTAAAAACCCAACAAATGCTCCAATAATCCCAATTATAACTATAACAGCCGGAATTGGCAAAGTATCCAAACTTGGAAACACCTTATTTACATTAGTTACTGCTTGTAACAATGTCGCTGAAATCACAGCTGATAGTCCAACTTGTCTTCCAACCGAAAGGTCCGTTCCTTGAGTAACTATTATTCCAGCTACCCCTAAAGCTAATATAGTTCTAACTGATGATTGAGTCAATATATTTCTCATATTTCTAAAACTTAAAAAAGCCGGTTCTTTTATAATTATTCCTGCTATAAGTATCAATAATACTATATATAACGCCCCATCTAGTAGAAGCTTCTTTGTGCTCTTCCCTTTAAAAAATTCCATTTTGTCCTCCCATAACTTATAAATATAATGATGCTAGTTTTAAAATCTCTTCTTGAGTTGTGTCTTTTGTATCAACAATTCCAGCTACTTTTCCATTGCTCATAACCAATATCCTATCTGTAACACCTAGAAGTTCAGGCATTTCAGAGGATATCATAATTATCCCTTTTCCCTTATTTGCTAAATCTAGCATCAATTGATAAATTTCATATTTAGCTCCCACATCTATCCCTCTTGTTGGTTCATCTAGCATCAATATATCTGGACTTGTCAAAAGCCATCTTCCTATTATTACTTTTTGCTGATTTCCACCTGATAAATTGCCTATTGGAGTTTTTTGATTCGGTGTTTTTACCCTCATAGAGTCAATAACCCATTTTGTATCTCCATACATCTTAGATGAATTTAGAATTTTATTTTTTCCTTCATAGTTAGTCATATTGGATATCAATGAGTTAAACTCAATATTAAGCTGTGGAAAAATACCTGTCGCCCGTCTTTCCTCTGTCACCAATGCAAAACCGTTTCTTATAGCTTCTAGACTACTTTTATTTTCTATTTCTTTCCCATTCACTACTACTTTTCCACTTTCTCTCTCTCTAATTCCAAATATAGTCTCAACTATATCTGTTCTTTTAGATCCAACCAATCCCGCTACTCCTAATATCTCTCCTTTTCTCAGCTCAAAACTTACACCTTTTATAGACGGCTGATTTTTAGCTGTCAAATCCTCTACTTGTAGAATTACTTCCTGCGGAACATTTGTTTTCTCAGGAAACCTTTGAGTTAAAGACCTTCCGACCATCATGCCTATTATTTCATCAGTCGACAACCCTTCTAAGCTAGCTGTAGTAACCCATTGTCCATCTCTTAAAATAGTTATATCATCACAAATCTCTTTTATCTCTTCCATTTTATGAGATATATATACAACTCCACAACCTCTATCTGTAAGTTTTTTGATAATCTTAAAAAGATGTCCAACTTCCTTTTCTGTCAAAGAGGATGTAGGCTCATCCATCACTATTATTTTAGAATTATATGAAAATGCCTTCGCTATCTCGACCATTTGCATTTGTGATACAGATAATGTCGAAACCTTAGCTTTTGGATCTACATCTATTTCTAACTCCTTAAATATTTTCTTTGTATCTTCATACATCTTTTTATGATCTACAAATATTCCCTTTAAAGGATATCTCCCTAACCAAATATTATCCATTACTGTTCTTTGTAAAACTTGGTTTAACTCTTGATGGACCATTGATACTCCATTTTCCAAAGCATCCTTAGCTGAAATAAAATTAACTTCTTTTCCATCTAAAAAAATTTTTCCTTCATCTTTTGAATAGATTCCAAATAAACACTTCATCAAAGTTGACTTTCCTGCACCGTTTTCTCCCATCAAAGCATGAACTGTTTGAGGTCTTATTTTTAAATTCACTTTATCAAGAGCTTTTACTCCAGGAAAAGACTTTGATACTTCTATCATCTCTAGTAAATATTTCTCCATATCCACTCCTTAAAATCTAAATATTTTATAAAGAAAGGGAGGCATATACCTCCCCTGCATACTACTTTTTAAAATCTTTTAAGTTTTCTTTATCCACTCCTACATAAGGTACTCTCAATATTTTATCTTTTAATTCCCATTTAGTTCCCTCTGTCGGTTTTTTTCCTTCAGCTAAATTCTTTGCAATTTCATATGTTGCTTGCCCTTGATTCATTCCATCATTAAGTACTGTTCCAGCAATATCCCCATTTTCGACCATAACTAGAACTTCAGCTAAAGCATCTACTCCAAACACAGGTGTTTTTGCTCTACCGTTAGCTTTCAATGCTTCAACAGCCCCCATAGCCATTCCATCATTATTTGCAATTACAACTTCTATTTTTTCTCCATTTGGACCTGATAACCATGCTTCTATTTTATCTTTTGCCATTGCAGCATCCCACATTGCAGTATCCATATGTAACTCTTGTGTTTTTATTCCTTTTTCATTTAAAGTTTCTATTACATAAGTTGTTCTAGCTTCTGCATCTGGATGTCCAGGCTCTCCCTTTAAAAGAACGTACTGTATCACTCCATCTTTATTTAAATCCCAAGCTGGATTTGCCTTCCAATGTTTTGCAATCACTTCTCCTTGAATAACCCCTGACTCTTTAGAATCAGTTCCAACATAGTACGCTTTATCATAGCTTTCCATATCCGCTTTAGATGGTTCTTTATTATAAAATACAACTGGAATATTTTCAGCTTTAGCTTTTTGAATAACTGTTGAAGCTGCTGCTGGGTCAACTAAGTTAATTGCTAGTGCATCCACACCTTTTGCAATTAGAACATCTACTTGGTCATTTTGTTTAGATTGGTCATTTTGTGAATCATTCATTAAAACTTCGACATTTTTATCTTTTTTTGCAACTTCCTCAATTTTTTGTCTAACTGTTGACATAAAATTGTCATCATAACGATAAACTGTCACTCCAATTTTTGTTGGTGCCGCTGATGCCATTGTCGTAAGAGCTAATGCTCCCAGTAAAACTGAAACTTTTTTCATAAATTCCCTCCGCGATTGTAATTATATGAAACATAATGTTGATTATACATCATAATTGAATCCAATGTCAAGCATATAAAGAAAACTAAAAAAGAAGTTTTTTTCCTAAGTAAAAAAACTTCCTCTTTTCGATTATTTTTGTCTTGACTTTTATTTTTTTATATGATATATTCAATTCAGAAAGTGTATCTGTAGCTCAGTTGGATAGAGCAACTCCCTCCTAAGGAGTAGGTCATGAGTTCGACTCTCGTCAGGTACACCATATGTGTTTATTATAAGTCATACATTGATACTTACTACATGGGTAGTAAGTATTTTTTTTTAACCTTTTCCAATTCCATTTTTAATCTCTCTATATGATTAAAGTCTGTCCCACAACATCCGCCAACAATATCAACTACCCCTAATTTTAATAGACTACTGATATCTTTTACAAATTTTTCTATATCTCCATTAGAATTTGGATGAAAAGAGACTTTTAAGTTCGTTTCCTTTTTCATTTTTTCCAATATATCCACAACTTTTTCTGTTAGTTCACTGCAATTAATACCAATAGATACGACACAATCATCTAAAAACTTTGTATATACATCTTGAAGTTTTTCTCCAGAATAAAGTTTTCCTTCTCCATCAACTGCAAACGAAATCATCACAGGTTTTACTAACTTCTTCTTTTTTAGTTGTGTTTTGAGTAATTTTAAGCTTTCTAACCCCTTATCTAAATTATAGATAGTTTCAATCATGACCATATCTATATCACTATCCAAAATTCCATCTATCTGATCCCTATCCGGTAAACAAAAAGTTCCAATACTTTTCTTATTATATTTATCAGCGACAGCTTTACAAATTTTCCCCCCTAAAAATGCATATTCATAAGCCCACACCTCATTTTCACCATAGCTTCTCAAAGCCTCTTTAGAACAGTTAAAAGTATTAGCTTTTAAACAATCCACTCCTGCTAACACATATTTTTCATGTATTTCATTTACTATCTCTGGTTGAGTACAATTTAATTTTTCTCTACATCTCTCTTTTATTTTATATATATTTGAAATCGTTGTTCCCATAGCACCATCTAGTAATATCACTCTCATAACACCTCCATCCAATATACTTTTATTATACATCAGGAGAATTCAAAAGTAAAAAGAGTATTTGGTTTAGATGTTAAAATCTTAATCAATTTGATATCTGAATAAGAACTTATAAATGTGACTTTAGATATATTTTTTAAATTGAATACAGTTTGATTTATTTTTATATTTCTGATATAAACACGTTTTTTTTCTAAAAAAGCTACTTTTAAAGTTGTCATGGTTCCCCC
Source organism: Cetobacterium sp. (assembly GCF_977044495.1). Taxonomy (NCBI): domain Bacteria; kingdom Fusobacteriati; phylum Fusobacteriota; class Fusobacteriia; order Fusobacteriales; family Fusobacteriaceae; genus Cetobacterium; species Cetobacterium sp. The sequence goes on from NZ_CDRRQU010000019.1 coordinate 5,230, forward strand.
TTTTCTTCCTGTCTCTAAAATTAACAGCTCCTCTGCCAAATAAGCTTGAAGTCTATTTCTTTGAAGGAGATATACACCTTTTATTTTCAAACTGGGCGGTATTTCAGATACAATTGTCCCTCCGTTCCCCAAAATTTCCTTTGCTAAATCCATATGTTCTTTTGGATATATTTCACTCCCCAATCCTTGCCCTAGTACAGCTATATTTTTTATACCATATTTTAACGTGATTTTATGCCCAATGAAATCACATCCTAAAGCTAAGCCACTTATGTTGTACTTTAAATCAGCTTTCATATTTTTAACTAGCTCTTCTGTAAACTCCTCTATTCCCTGACTTTCTGGTTTTCTTGTTCCTACTATACAAATTGATTTTTCTAAGTTATCTTCATCTAACTCTCTTCCTTTGTAATACAGCACAAAGGGAGGGATTTTATATTTTCTCAACTTTTTAGGATAATTAGAGCAAAAATAAGTAATAAATTTTATTTCATTTTTCTCCATTACCTCCTTCTCTTTTTCAATCTGTTTTCTTAAATTCTGTAATAATCTAAAATCTCCAAAAAAATTTTTAATTTTTTCTTTTTCCATCCCATCTTTTAAAGTTCCTATAACCTCTAATACTTCATTATAATTCTCATTTAATATATTTACTCCCAATTCGCTAGATTTTTTGAAAATCCTAAATAAATATTCAGGTGAAAAAGCTAAAACCTCTATTTTCCCGATATCTATAACCATAGAACCTATCATTGACCATAAAATCATATCATCTTTTGAGTACATAATTTTTCTCACCTCATATCTTTTCTATTTATAAAAATAACTACTAAAAATTTTATTTTAACCTTTTTATTTATTTTATTTTTTTCTTTACATTCTATTTTATTTCATGTATACTTAACTAACAATTTAAAAAGAGGTTAGTTCATTTATATGTTTTGAGCCTAAGGCCGATGGCGATGACGACATGTTCCTATGAATTAAGTATTACGAAGCTGCCATAGTAATACGCTTAATAAGATAAGTTCTCAATTCAGGCATACTTTTTTTAAGTATGTTTTTTTATTTGGCAGAAATTTTATAATTTCTGGAGGTGCTTTATGGCAATATTAAAATTTGGGATTTATTCTTTTATAGGACTTTTAGCGTTTTTAACTCCTATTACAATTGGTGGTGAATCATCTATTATAATGAGCCATCTAAAAAACTTTGTTCTAAATAATTTTTCAAACTGGGTTAATTTCTTAATAATATTTTGCTCAGTTGTCACTATTTTTGGAACGATAATTGGTTTTATCAAAAAAGATTTAAAAAAACAGTATTTAAATGATCTATTTGTCACAGATACGTTAAGCACTGTTTTAAGAATTAGTGGCTCTTTAATGTTTATTTTAATTTCATTTGGACTTGCGCCAGAATTTTTAAGCAATGAAAATACTGGTGGACTGATGGCAGGAGATATGATTCCTCCTCTTATGGTAACTTTTTTTATAGGAGTCATCTTAATGCCACTTCTTACATCTTTTGGTTTGGTTGAATTTATTGGAACTCTAATTGCTCCAATTATGAGAAAAGTCTTTAAAGTTCCCGGATATGCTGCTATAGACGCCCTTGCCTCTTTTCTTGGAGACGGAACTATCGGAATTGTAGTTACTGATCAGCAATATCAAAAAGGGTATTACACTCAAAGAGAAGCTGCTATTATTGCAACATCATTTTCAATTGTGGGAATATCTTTTGCCGCTGTTGTCGCTGATTTATTGAAGTTTTCTAAAATATTTTGGATATTTTATGGAACTATTGCTTTTTCAACGGTTGTCGCTGGATTTATAATCGCTAGATTACCATTGAAAAAATTTAAAAATGAATATTATGATGATAATAAAGTTGATGATAGTGGGGCTAAAAGTTTCGCGGAGGCTCTCCACCTCGCAACTACTACAGCTGGTAAAGCTTCTGAAAAAGAGATTATTGTAGATTCTCTTTTTAAAGTTTTAGTTATCTACGTAACTTTTATACCGGTTATAATGTGCGTTGGGTCTATTGGTTTAATTATTGCAGAAAATACAAATTTCTTTAATATTTTATCTATGCCTTTAATGCCTATTTTAAAAGGTTTGGGGTTCACACATGATGTGGCATCACAAATGGCACCTGCAATGATTGTTGGCTTCTCCGATATGTATCTGCCCGCTCTATTTATTGAAAATACAACAAGTGAGGTAGCTAGATTTATAGTCGGAACACTTTCTTTTGCACAATTAATATTTTTGAGTGAGACTGGTATGATACTTGTCAATTCAAAAATGGGATTCTCTATATTAGATGTTATTAAATTCTTTATTTTAAGAACTGTTATTACATTCCCTATTATTTACTCAATTGCGATAATACTTGTTAAATTTGGGGTTTTAAGCTATTAAAATTGTGAACTACCACCGCCCTAATAGAGGGCGGGGCTTCGTGGGAAGTTCTGACTCATGTCGGATATAATTAATCACGCTCTACGGATAGTTCCTACCCTGATATATATTTTAATAGGACAGTAGACTTCTACCAATTAAAGTTGAATTTTGGAGAGGGTTATTGTAAATTAATTGGAGATAATGAAAGAGTTGTATTTATTAGAGAAAAATATAAAATAGATTATCCTATACTGCCTTATAAGGACAAATTAAATCATATTGCTTTTGATGGTCCGTTTTATAATTATTTGAAAAATCTATACTCTTGTAATTAATAAAGTCCTTTGGTATACTTAAAGAAATAATTATAACAAAGAGGAGGAGTTAACTATGTTAAAAAAAGATTTATATTCTCATAGAAGTGAGATTTTAGAAATTTGTGAACATGAAGGTATAAAAAAACTTATGCTTTTTGGTTCTACTGCTAGAGAAGAAAGTAGTTCAATAAGTGATATTGATTTTTTAGTGGAGTTTAAAACAAATAAAAGTCTATTTAAAATAATAGCTCTTAAACATAAGCTTGAAGATCTTTTGCAAAATGATGTAGATTTACTTACTCCAGATTCATTAAGTCCTTATTTTAAAAATGATGTTTTGAAGGAGGCAGAAGTATTCTATGAAGCATAGAGATGACTTAGTATATGTTGAACATATGATTGACTCAATAGAGAGTGTATATAAATTTATTGGAGATAAAACTTTTAAAGAATTTAAAGATGACGATTTAGTTATAAGTGGTGTTATAAGGAAATTAGAAATTTTAGGAGAAGCTAGTAGCAAAGTTTCTGATAACATTAAGTTGAAATATCCTAATATAGAATGGCGAATTTTAAAAGATTTTAGAAATTATCTTATTCACCAATATTTTGGAGTTGATGTAACTACAGTATGGGAAGCTATTCAAATGGATATACCTATTTTGAAAGAAAAGCTTTTAGAACTTAAAAAAGTTCTAGTTCAAGAAAAAAATAATTAAATGGAGGAGTTATGGATACAGCTAACTTTATTATGAGTTTTTTTAAGATTTAATGAGTTTAATAAAATTTTATCATTAGAAGAATTCTGGACAAAAGTTTCTTCACCTCCCGAATGGAGAAAAGAGTTAAAAATAGAAACTCCTATATTTTAGTTTTAAATGACAAGAAAAGCTCTTGTCATTTTTTTATTTAACCATAACATTGAATCCCAATTTATTACCTACATTTTATTTCATTTATCAACTTATCATTGTCGTCCATGTTTTTGTGGCAATGCTCTTGATGAAGAACTTTGTGCGTGTACTCCATACGATATGAGAAGATATTCAAAAAAACTTTCTGGTCCAATAATTGACAGAATTGATTTATATATAGAAATCTATAAACTTAATGATAGAGAGATTTTGGATGAGGAACGAGGTGACACCTCTAAAGATATTAGAACTAGAGTGGTTAAAGCTAGGGAAATACAAAATCTTCGTTTTACTGATAAACTCAATCGTGATATGCACAACAGTGAAATTGAAAAATACTGTGTTTTGAATACTGATGAAAGAGTTTTCGCTGACGCGAAAGAACTACATGGAATGAGATATACACAATACAGAGGGTTAGCGAAAGTAAAAATGGAGCTCACTCTCAAATTTACGTGTATGAATTTAAAAAATTAGCAATGTGGAAGTTTAGAAAAGACTTCTTCAATGCTAATTTTTTTTAAAGTAACTATAAATTCATAAAAATAAAAAATGGCTATCGAATAATAAATATCTGATAGCCATTTGTCTACAGTCTGACGGATTTTTAAAAATCCGTTTTTTTATTTCTATACAAATCCCTTAGCCATCCATCTTTTAGTTTTCCAACGCCATAGCATTGCAAACCCTCTTATCCATTCATCCATTCCATTAGCTATCCAAACTCCAACTAAGGCCCATTCCATTCTTATTCCTAATAACCATGACAACGGTGCTGCCACTCCTAACATAACAATACATCCCATCATCATAGGAAATTTTATATCTCCCGCCGCATGAAGAGCATTTATAACAACTATATTAAATGTTCTACCCGTTTCTATGAAGATCAACCACGGAAAAACTTTTGCTGTTGCTTTCACAACTTCCATATCTTTAGTGAATAACTCCATTATTTGAAATCTAAAAAAATAAACTATAATAGAAACTATTGCCGCTGCTACAAAAGACAATGTCAAGCTTTTTAAACATTGACTATAAGCTTTTTCTTTATCTCTCGCCCCAACAAGCTGTCCAACCTGTATAGCAGTTCCATGTCCTAAAGCAATTGAAAAAATCATAATGAAAGAGGAGATTAATGCCAAGTATGTTCTCGCTGTAATCTCTATTGTTCCCATTGTATTTACCATGGCTAGAATTATAACCTGTGTTAAACTCCAAGTTAAATGTTCTCCTGCTGTAGGAATTCCAATAGATAAAATTTGTTTAACTCTTTCGTATGTGAACTTTTTCAAATCTTTAACAACTTTAAATTTACAATAATTTGTCATTACAAGAAGCGAGATTATTGCTCCTATAAATCTTGAAAAAACAGTGGATAGCCCTACACCTGTCACTCCCAAAATAGGTGCTCCTAACCAACCAAAAATAAACATTCCATTACCTAAAATATTTAACAAATTGATACCTACATTTACAAATAACATAGGTTTTGTATTTCCATAGCTTTTTAAAATTGCTCCATTTGTAAGCGATATCGCTTGAAAAATGCAAAGTCCTCCCACCAATTTGAAATAGTTCATACCAATCTCTCTAAGATTTGGTGGCAACTTTATCTTTATCAAAATCCATTCCCATGCAACGAAGTATATTAAGCCCAAAACTGTACCAATAACTACATTCATTACTAAAGACGCCGCTATTACCTCTTTTGTAGATCTATGGTTTTTTGCACCTACATACTGCGACATAAGAATGGTGGTTCCCAGACAAATAAAGCTCAAAATCGTATTTTGAATTAATAAAACCTGACTCATTCCTCCAACTGCACCAACAGCTTTATCGCTAAATCTCCCTAGCATTATGGTGTCAACATTTCCTACCACAGTAACTAATAACAGCTCTAAAAATATTGGAATTGTTATTGAAAATAATGATTTTTTTTGTTCTAACATTTATGTCCACTCCTATTGTGATTTATATTTAATATTTTGTATCTTTTCATTATACTATACCTTTAGCTCTGTGTAAATTTTTTATTGATTTTTAATGTATCATAATGTATAATTTAGTGTATATTAAAAATATTGCTATTGATAAAGGAGAATCTATGTTAAAAAAATTGATTGTCAGTATGCTCATTTTTTTTCTTTATTCATCTTTTTCATTCTCTATTGATAGGGACTTTCATATCCCGCATGAAATTAAATATAAAACTATTGAAGTAAAAACATTGAAAGATTTAGAGAATAAACCCAATGAAAATCATGTTTACTCTTTAGATGGATTAGACTTGAAAAAACTAAGCATACGTAGTAGAAAAGAAGTTTTTATCTCAATGCTTCTACCAAGCATTGAAATTGTCAACAAAGAAATTGATAGAGATATATCTATCATAAATATCTTATCTAAAAAAAATTCTCATACCCCTGAAGAGAAAAAAGAGTTAGATAGAATTTTTAACTCCTATAAGGTTTCAGCGTATAATTGGTCTGAACTAAAAAAAAGAATGATTAAATACCCAACTTCACTTATTCTTTCGCAAGCAGCTATCGAAAGTGGTTGGGGAACATCTAAGGTTTTTAAAGAAAAAAATAATCTTTTTGGTATGAATGCCTATAAGCACACAAATCGTACTTACAAAGAGTATGACTCTATTAAAGACTCCGTTAAAGATTTTGTTCTAACTCTTTCTAGAGTTAATACCTATAAATCGCTTAGAAGTAAAATTCATGCCGGTGAACCGCCGGAAAAAATCGCTCATGGTTTGATTGGTTATTCTGAATTAAAAGACGCATATATAAAGAAAGTGCAAACAATGTTAAGACACAATAATTTTCAAAAATATGACAATATATAAAAAGTCTGTGTAATTGCAGACTTTTTTTAATCTATTAAACAGTCTAGATGAATAGTAACACTTTTAACCAACAGAAAATCCTCTTTTATAGAGTTTTCTAAATCATCTGATATCTTATGAGCACTGTATACAGTCATATCTTTAGGCACTCTTATATGTAACTCTAAAAATATTTTATCCCCTGATTTTCTCATCATAACATCATGAACATTTTTTATGTCAGTATTTTCATATATATATTTTTTCAATCTATCAATAAATTCCATATCCTGCTTGTCCAAAATAGTATCAGTAGTCTCCAATATTACGCTCACACCCTCTTTAAATATCAACACAGCTACCAATATACTTATCAACAAATCGAATATTGGACTCACATAGATAGATAATAAAATTCCTAAAGCTACACCCAATGATGCAAATATATCGTTTCTACTATCCCTAGCATCTGCTATCAAAGCACTATTTTCAGTCTCTACTCCCACTCTTATCTTCTGTTTATACATAAAGTACTTTACAACAGACGAAAATAATGCCAAATAGACTGTTAACATCTCCGGAATCTCCCTTTTCTCTCCAGAAAAAAGAATCTCCATTCCACCCTTACCTAGTTCAAAAGCTGTAAGTATCATAAAAATTCCTATTATTACTCCAATCACACTCTCTATTTTTTCATGACCAAATGGATGCGATTCATCCTCTGGAATATTACTAAAATGAATCCCCAATAGAATACCACTTGATGTTACAACATCTGAAAGTGAATTAAATCCATCTGTTAATAGAGCTCTTGATCGACCTATATATCCAAATCCAATTTTTGTAACAGCTAATACTATATTCCAAAATATCGAAGCTACTACAGTTTTTTGTCCCTCTTTTTTTCTAAAATCCTTATTTTCCACACCCTCTATGGCAAACTTTCCATCCTCTTTCTTTTTAAATCCTATCTTTACTAAAAAATCCGAAATTGTATCTGCATTATCAACAATTAAACTTCCTTTTCTTATTTTTTTATTGATAACAAAAAGTAATAAATTTGTTCCATAGGATTTGAATCTCTCACTTTTTTTTACAAAAATTCTTTTTAACTCATAGTTATTTAAATCTTTCTCTAACAAAATATACGCTATTATTTCATTTTTATTTTCTATAGTATAGTATAGCCCCATCTCATTCAAAATAAAGTCGTTATCTAACTTTTGAAACTCTTCAAATCTACTCTTCACATCTTCATATATATAACTCTTATACATATCTCCTCCCCACAATAGCCTTTAAATAATTATATATAAAAAAGTCCTCTTTTACAAGTATAGGTGATTCTTTATTTTTTAGTTTAATTTTTAAAGGAAATTATAAATCTTTTTGTAAATCTGAATAGAAAATATTTTTTTGGAGGATACTTAAAACTATGATAAATTATAAAACTTTTTTTCTAAAACTACTAAACAGTATCAAAAATCTCAAAAATATCAGAAATCTCAATGACTTAAAAAAACAACAAATAAGAACTCTCTCTTTGATACTTTCAATCTTATTTACAGCTTGGGAGCTCTATAATTCAAATACAATAAATTCATCTAGAAAGTTTATCATCAGTAGCTTTATAATGGTGATATCAATGTTTTTTATTATATATCCATTTGCATACTTCTTTAGACCTAAATTAAAAAATTTTTTAAGTACTCACATATTTTTCTCCATTTTTTTAATTTTATATTTTATTGTACTAATCCCAATCTTAGGTGGAATTGACTACATATTTTTAAATATATTCCTAGATAGTTTTATTATTAAATTTTTGCATATTATCTCTATTCTAGTCTCTATGTCCCTAATAGTTATTATTGTATCTAGGCAATTTATCATGCTTATAAATAAAAAAAGACAAATTAGAGGTCTGGATATCCTTACAACATTTTTAACTTACATAACATTGGGATTAGCTTTTGGTTCTTTCTACTATATTTTAAATCTAATAGCACAAAATAATCTTTTTATTGGTGTGAATAAACCCTCTACATTTAATTTCGAAAATTTTTTAAATCATCTTTACATTAGCTTAGGAAGCCTTACAACAGTGGGTTCTGGAAGTATATCTCCGCTCAATGCGTACATACGATTACTTTGTGTTTTGGAAACTATCTTAGGTATTTTTTTAACAAGCTTTTCCCTCGGTTTTATTTTCTCTGCTCTTGGAAGCACAGTGCCATCGCCTCCTACTCAAGAAAATACCCCTGCTAGTACTGAAGTTTCTGTAAAAAGTCCCTCTGTATTTTCTAAATTCATAGATTTTCTAAGAGAACTAAAATCAGACTTAAATGAAGCTGAGAACTCAACGACAAATCAACCAAATCAATAGAAATATATTTAAAAGTAAAAAAATATGGGTATAAAATGTAAAATATTTTATACCCATTTATCTATTTATTATAAGGTACATCTTTAACATCATGGTGTGACTTATATCCCACTTTAAACATTTTTATCTCCCCTAATTTCATTTTCTTAAAAAATTATTTGCTAATTAAATAAACAGAATGCTGATTATAAATACTTAATTTAATTTTGTCAATTTAATTCATCAAATATTCATATATTAGCTCTTCAAAAAACAGTATTGTATTTCCAAAAAAATCATTTTTTTCTAAATTTCTATCATCTAATATATTGCTATTTTTTATTACGAAATTCAATTCAGCTAGACTTTCCATGCTACTGCTTTTTACTCCTGTCAACACTATTACAGGCACTTCTTTCCCCTTAGCTTTTTGGCAGAGATTTAATATCGCAGCTGTCTCTCCTGATTTTGAAACTACTATCAACAGAGGCTTTTCATCATAATCCCTCTCCACGTTCTCCATATACTCTGACATCATAGAAAAATATCCAAGTACCATTAACTTATCAGATATATATTTTGCAATTGGATTTGAAAATCCCACTCCATGAACAAAAATTGGCTTATTTTTCCCCTCTTTTAAAAGATTTCTAAACTTTATACCTTTTTGCGATGAAAAATCTAAACAATAATTTTCTGTAATACTTTTATTTTCTAAACTTGATTTTAAAGTTAGTTCCAGTCTGTATACCATATCTATAAAACCTTTATACCCTAACTTTTTAGATAGGTTCATAACCACTGAAGTTGAGGCAAAACACTCTTTTGCCACTCCTCTAACACCAATTTCCAAAGCCTTATCTATGTTGTTTACTATATAACTTAATGCTAACTCCTCCGATTCTGTTAAATTATATCTTTCCCCTAATTTATATATATCTATTTCCATTTTTTCTCCCGATTTTTTATTTTATTATACCACAACTTTTAAATACTTTTTTTCCATATTTTATGCTATATTATAAAAAGAAATTATTTAATAAATTTATGTGAGGTGTTGGTAATATGGAGCAAATTAGCTTAGAATGTGCCCTTGAAACTCTATTAGAAAAAATACAGCCTTTAAAAAATGTTGAAGAAAAATATATCTTAGATAGTTTAGGTTTTGTCTTAGCTGAAGATATATTATCCCCTTTGAATAATCCCCCATTCAATCGTTCCCCTTTAGACGGTTTCACGTTCAATAATACCGACACTATCGGAGCCACTAAAGATAACCCTATAGCCTTTAATGTTATATCTGAAATTCTTGCTGGAGATTTCTGTGACAAAAAAAATCTCTCCAAAGAAGCTTTTAGAATAATGACTGGAGCTCCTATTCCTGATGGTTGCAACTGCGTCATTAAACAGGAAGACGTAATTTTCAATGAGGAAACTAAAACTCTATATGTAGATAGAGAGCTAAAACCATTTGAAAATTTTTGTTTCTTAGGGGAAGATTTAAAAATTGATGACCTTGTTATAAAACAGGGGGAGATTATTACATATAACCACATTGGAGTATTAGCTTCTTTAGGAATCAACACCATTAAAGTTTTTAAAAAACCTAAAGTGGGAGTTTTAAGTTTGGGAAGTGAACTTACTATGCCTGGAAAAGATTTAGAAAAAGGAAAAATTTATAATAGCAATCTATTCACTATTGTTAGTAAACTGAAATATTTGGGAGTTGATGGTATTATATTCCCCCCAATGTGTGATGACTCTGTATCAGTCTCTAACTTTATATCAGAAGAACTTAAGAATATAGATTTTTTAATAACTACGGGAGGAGTTTCTGTAGGAAAAAAAGATATTATGCATGATGTGATAAAAAAGCTGGGTGCCAATAGACTTTTTTGGAAAATTAATATCCAACCCGGAACTCCCGTTCTAGCTTCTGAAAAAGATGGTAAATTAATACTTTCACTTTCTGGAAATCCTTTTGCATCTCTAGTTAATTTTGAACTTTTAGGAAGACCTGTTCTGTCTAAATTAAGTTCTAATGCTATAAAGAACACTACCCTTATAGAAGGAGTTGTTAGAGGCGGTTTTAATAAAAAATCTTCTAAAAGGCGTTTTATAAGAGGATACTTTAGAGATGGGTACATATATTTAAACGATAAAAAGCACTCTTCAGGAACAATTTCCTCTCTTATTGGAAAAAATGCTATTGTTGAAGTTCTACCAGGAACTCCGTATTTGAGTGAAGGTGATAAGGTCTCGGTGATTTTAATTGATTAAAATTAAAGATATCAATGTTCTAATTTTAGCAGGAGGTAAAGGTAGCAGAATGAACTACTGCAATAAAATTTTATTGCAGTACAATCATCAAACTTTTTTAGAACGTCTAAAAATTCTTTTTTCTGATTTTAATAACATCTATCTTTCACTAAATAGCGAACAAAATTTCCCAACAGATGGTTTTATTAGACTTGATGATGACTTTAAAGAGATTGGACCGATCTCTGGATTATATAAAGGTATTTTAGAGAGCGATTTAGATTATATTTTTACAGTTCCGTGTGATGTTCCAAATTTAACTAAAGATTTTATTGAGTATATTGCTAGTTTTGTATCTCCTTATCATGACGCATTTCTAATTAGAGATAAAGATGGATTTATCCATCCATTACTCGGCGTCTATACCAAAAAAGTTCTCCCTATCATCAAAACTGCCATTAAAAACAATGATTTTAAAATTTTAAATTTAGTGAATAAACTAGATGTTAAGTTCATAGACTTAAAATACACTATTTTTGACGATAAAAATATATTAAAAAATATAAATACTCCTGAAGATTATAGCTCTTTAGTTAAAAATAAAAAGACCAATTTTTTTGCAGTTTCTGGCATTAAAAATTCTGGAAAAACAACTTTAATCACCAAGCTCCTAAAAAAATTTACTGAAAATGGTTTCAAAGTAGGTACTATAAAGCATGATGGTCATGACTTTCAAATGGATAATCTTGACTCAGATACCGATAAACATATAAAGTCTGGAGCCTCTGGAACACTTATTTTTTCAAAAAATAAATACATGTTTTTAGAAAATTCACCTGAAAAAGATTTAGAGTTTTATTTAAAATTTTTTAAAGGTTATGATTTTATAATTTTAGAAGGTTTTAAACATAGTGATTACCCTAAAATCGAGGTTATTCGAAAAGAGATTTCTAATATTAGCCAATCCAATGAAAATAGTTTAAAGTTTTTAGTGAGCGATTTAAAATCTATTAAAAATAGAGAAAATTTAGATATTCTAGATATAGATGACATTGATAGTATCTTTAAAAAACTAATTGATGTGATATAATGTAATGAAAAAATGACCTAAATTTAATTAGGTCATTTTATTTATTTTCCTAAATACTATTAGTAAATATGTTAAGCTTACTCAGCTTTTCCTAAAACATAAAATTTATAAAATCTCCACATTGTGTAAAGAACAAATATGCTTGTAATAGTTATTGTGATATACCCTAAAAAGAAAAAACTAGGATAGAATCTTCCAAATCTAATAGCTGCTGTAGCTCCTATGGACAATGGGAATGTAAATGACGCAAAAGTCGGAGCAAATGGAAGTTTAGCACCTCTATAGGATTGTAGATACGCTACAAATGTTGCAGTAAAAGCTGCTATTGCAACCAGATTTAAAAGACTTTGATTAATTTCAAAAACACCACTTAGATATCCAGCTAAAAGTAGATTTACTGGTGCCGCAATAACAGGAATAGTAATTTTATATTTATCTTCAAATCTTAGTCTTGCTCCCCTATAAGTTATTATTGGAACAAGTATACACGTAGAAATTAAACCAATATACCAAAAAGCTCTTGCCCAAGGATTGAATCCCATAGGACCAGCCGTAACGGCAACAGTTACGATTCCCCCATAAGTTACGAACCATCCAAAATGAAATTCTAAAAGATTCCCCAATTTAATTCTATAATATGTAAATGTATACCAAATAACGAGATGCATAATAGAGGCAAAAAACCATAGTAATCTTCCAGCTTCAGGATTATACCTATGCACAAAAATCGAAATTGTTAAAAGACTCATATCTACAGATGTGATTACAGAACCATTCAAAGTATTTTGCGCATCCGCTACAAAAGCGGGAAAGCAAAAAATCATCTTTAAAACATAAGGGGTGAATAAACAAATTGAAATTATTATGGTTAAAAGAAATATCCACCAACCTATCTCAGGAGAAAATGAGTCCCAAGCAGCTCCTAAACCTACAATTCCCAGCCCGAGAGCTGAAGCACCAGATGGATATTTTGAAAGTCTTCCACCCCTATTACTATTATTATTTACAACACTGTTATTCTCCATATTTTATTCACCATCCTTAACTATTGAAATCGTTGCATATTTATAAGAGGGTTGTTTCGAGTATGGATCAAAAAGAGGGTCTGTAAGCCTGTTAGCTTCATGATAATGCATAGGTAAAAAAGCTTGCATCTCTTGAAGCGAATCATCCACTGTGACTTTTACGCTACACATTCCATTTTTTGATCGGACAATTACAACATCTTCATTTTTTACACCAAGTTTTCCAGCATCAATAGTATTGATATGAATGTGGCTCTCATGAGGATACATTTTTTCTACTATTGGAATATTTCTTGTACGAGTTAAAGTGTGCCAAAGTCCAATGCCACCACGTCCTGTTAAAAGAGTGTAAGGATATTTTTCGCAAGGTACCTCAGGATAAGCAGTAATATTTTGAAATATAAAGTTTCCTTTACCATCTGTATTATAGAAGTGATTATCTTCAAAAAGCCTTCTATTATCATCTTTTAAAATGTCACCAGTTCTAAATGGCCACTGGATTCCATGACTACCTTTTAACTTATCGTAATCTATTCCTGTAAATTCGCAAGGCATCCCTTTAGAAAGTAGTTTTAACAGATTAAAAGCGTCTTTTGGAGTTTTCCATTTATCAAGAGAAAGCTTTTCTTCAAGCCCTAGAGCTTTTCCAATATTCCATATAATTTCATAATCTGTTTTTATTCCTTCTGGAGGAGTTACCACCTGTTGAACCGCTCCAAACCTTCTCTCGGCGTTTATAAAAGTGCCCTCTTTTTCTAGAGATGATGTTGCGGGTAAGAAAATATCAGCTTGCAACGCAGTTTCAGTATCATAATAGATATCTTGTACAACCAAAAAATCTATCTTTGAATTCAAATCTTCAAAAACTTCATTGTGAGGAATTGTAACTACAGAGTTTGTAGCAACTACCCAAAGTCCTCTTATTTTTTTACTGCCAACTCCCTTGACAATCTCATCATATGGAATAGTTCCTCTAACAGGAATAAGTGAATCGTCAACTTCTAAAATTTCAGATGTAATCTTTCTATCTTCAGGAATATTGAATTTTCTCCCTGCATAAAGACACGTTTCCACACTATAAAGCCTAGAACCCATGGCATTACATTGTCCTGTTATAGAGTTTGGTCCTGATCCTATTTTCCCTATTCCACCAGTCATTAAAGAGATATTTATTATTGCTTCAGCAGTTCTTACTGCCTCATAACTTTGATTTACTCCCATTGTCCACCAAAAAGAAACATTAGTTTTAGAGTGTATCTTTTCTGCTAAATCTAAAACTTTTTGCGGATTAATCCCTGTATCTTTTTCTACATTTTCCAATGTAAATGCAGAGACAAACTTTTTAAACTCTTCAAAATTATCTGTGTAATCTTCAATAAATTTTTTATCAATATAATTTTTTTTAATAAGAACATTGGCTAAAGTGTAAAGAAGGTACATATCTGATTTAGGTTTTATTGAAAACCATTCAGTAGCTTGTTCAGCAGTTGTACATCTTCTTGGATCTATAACAACAGATTCAAGATTTGGATTTTCTTTTTTAGCTCTCCACCACGCAACAGGATGATTTTCAGCTGGATTTGCACCAATAAAAATAGCAAGATCTGTCTTCATAAGATCTTCCCATGTGTATGGTGGAGAATCAAAACCAAAAGCTTGATTATAAGCTACAACAGCTGTTGACATACACAATCTAGTATTCCCATCTCCCTCCATTCCAAGTCCAAATCTCCCCACAAGGCCCAAAAGAGCCATCTCCTCTGTTGTGATTTGACCAGTACTAAGAAATGCAAGAGATCCTCTTCCATATTTTTCATTAATTCCATTAAATTTTTCCGCAATTACCTCATATGCTTTTTCCCATGTGATTGGTTGCATTTTGCCATTTTTATCACGCATCAGTGGAGTCGTAGTTCGATATTCCATAGAATCAACAAATGCAAGATTTTTTCCTTTTATACACGCTAAACCTTTATTCACTGGATAGTTTGGGTCACCTGCACAGGATACTATCTTGTTATCATTCACAGTAAAAATAAGATTACACCCTGTTGCACAAAAACTACAGGTTGTTTGAATTTTCTCCATGACATTTTCCTCCTTATTTTTTAAACTTTAATCCAAAGGTAAGTTGATTTATATATTCATTAAAGCTTAATAACTTCCTTTAATACAAGGAAGTATTTTTTCAAATAAGTGTTGCATAGTAATCTATAAATGTGTAATCTTCCCATTTTCCTTTTATAACATTCAGAACTCTACTATTATTATATTGAATTAAAATCTCTCTATTTTTTATTAGTTTTTCTATGTCCTTTTCAAATTTCTTATTTATCTCTTCCAAAGTTTTTAAATTCAAAAATTTTATGTACTCTTTAAGTCGATAGATAGTTTCATAGTTTTGTGTCCCACCATACTCTTTTAAAATCCAATAATTTTCCAACTCTTTATCTAAGTTATAATCTAATTTTATATTTTTACTTAGAATAAAGTCTCCAATTTTATACTCCTCTTTATTTACTATATTTTTTTCTATAAACTCTCTTAGATTATCTTTTCCTCCATATCTTGTGTAGTACAAATAGCTTTGACTTATTTTTAAGTACTGTTCATTTCTATTCTTCTCCAATTCATTCTCTTGAAACATAATAAAAATAGGTAGATATACGTCTAAAATATAGCTATAAACTAGCTCTTTCCTTGTCAATAACTTATCTGCTTTTTTTCTGTAATATCTTGAATACCTTATACAGTCTTCAACTATCTCTTCTAAATTTAACCCTTCTAAATTCAAATTGAGCTGTTTGGATTTTAATATAATTTCACTCTTATAAAAATTATATACCTGTTCAAACCATCTCTGCATCCCAATAATAAATCCCGGAATATTGTTGACCAAATTAAATAAAGCAATCTCCCCAATTATTAATGTTTCTCTCCTAAATTGTTTTTTGGAATATTC
Source organism: Cetobacterium sp. (assembly GCF_977044495.1). NCBI lineage: Bacteria > Fusobacteriati > Fusobacteriota > Fusobacteriia > Fusobacteriales > Fusobacteriaceae > Cetobacterium > Cetobacterium sp. Next base: position 21,409 of record NZ_CDRRQU010000019.1, read on the forward strand.
TCTAATAGCCTTAATCTTTCCTTTTGTATCGTCTGTATAAAATATAATTTTATCTATATAGTACAATTTTCTAAAATCATCTATCAAAAAACTATCTAAATTAACATCCGTTTTTAAATTTTTTAGTAACAATATTTTATTTCTGTTTAAATAATCAATCAATGTATCTGTATAACCCCTTTGATATCTATTCCCCAATCTATAACTATTTTTGTATCTTAGATATTCTACAAAAATATCTCCATTATTTACATTTTCTAAATTTTTAAAATTTGAAATTAATATGTTTACTATTGGAGTGAAAACTCTTTGGTACCAGACTACGGCTTTTTCAAAATTTTCTTCTCCCAAAAAATATAATTCCAAAAACTTTCTAACTTCCTCTCTCAACTCTACATAATTTTCTACTTTTAAACATTCTATGTTACTTAATCCACTTTCTTTTTCAAAACTGAATCTCTCTCTTGAAAGTCTATCAATATCCTCGTTATTTTGAGAAAAAAACTCATAAACTTCTGCCTCTATCGAATGAAAATTTAGATTTTTAACAACAGAAACTCTGTGATTTCCGTCGTATACATAGTACTCTTCCCTTACTTTATATAAAGTAACAGGTGGTAAACTTCCATTTTCCAAATATTTTATATATACAGAGCTCCATCTTCCCTTGGATTCCTCCCTCAAAGGGTTAAAATCTTTATCAAAATCCTGAGCTTTTTCAACAGTTCCAACAATTTTTCCAAGTGGAACCTCTTTCACTCCCAAATAAATCCTATTGGAAAGTTGGTTTTCTCTCTCTACTGTTTTGAATTCTTTTATTTTCCTACTTTCTCTATCAAAAAAATTAAACCTAGTTTTTCTCAGAACTTTTTTAAAAGCCGATTCCGCTTCCTCTCTATCTATATCAAACTTCATTTTTCCTCCTTAAGAAAAATCTAAATCCAAAACTTTATAACCAAACACATTTATTATTTTTGTGTTCTCAAATTGTGCCTCTTGAACCTCATGGTGATTTTTTAAATGGATATGTCCATGTAACCAGTATTTAGGTTTTAATAGATCTATTGCTTTCCTATAGCTCTTAAATCCTTTATGTATTGGATCAAATCCCTCATTTATCCCCCCTACAGGAGAGTGACTAATAACTAAATCAACCGTTTTAAACATTGTTTTTACATAACTTTTCATAACCATAAAGAAAACATCTTTTTCACTGTATTGATGGGGTCCCATTGAATATTTCGGACTTCCATCAAATCCTACAATTTTTATTCCTTTTACCGTACAATTCTCTCCTGAGTCAATATTTTTACAAAAACTTATATCATGATCTCTCGCGTATACGTGATTACCATTTACGTAGACTAACTCTTTATTTAAAATGGTAAAAAGGTAATCTAAATACCTATTGCTCACATCCCCACAAGATACTATCAACTCTATATCTTTAAACATCTCTTTTAAAACTTCAGGAGAATATCTCTCCAGTATTGCTTCATCACTGACTGCAAGTATTTTCATCTTTTTCAACTCCTAATCTTTAATAGACAAAAGCTACCATAATTATTATCTTACGGTAGCTTCTACTTATATTAAATTTTTTGAGGGGCTATTTTCCAAATCTCCTTTGCATATTCATCAATTGTTCTATCCGACGAAAACTTACCACCATTTGAAATATTTATCCAAGCTTTCTTTCCCCAACTTTCTCGATCTGAATACTCTTTATTTATTTTTTCCTGTGTTTTTCTAAACTCTTCAAAATCTTGTAATACAAAGTATTGGTCTGCTTTATGCCAAGATGCTCCTTTTAATAATGAATCATATATCTCTTTATAAACTCCTGTCTCCTCATCATCTAAAGATTCATCAATTAAGGCATCTACAACTCTTTTTAATCCTTGAGTACTTTGATAAGGCACGTATGGATTGTACCCCTCTCTTTTCATTTTCTCTATCTCCTCAACCTGCAATCCAAATATATAGTTATTCTCCTCTCCAGCTTCTTCTACAATCTCTACGTTGGCTCCATCTAAAGTTCCAAATGTCACTGCTCCATTTATCATAAATTTCATATTTCCAGTTCCAGAAGCTTCTTTTCCTGCCGTAGAAATTTGTTCTGAAACATCTGCCGCTGGAAATAATAACTCTGCTGTTGTCACATTATAATTCTCGATAAAAATTACTTTTATCATATCTTTTATCTCTTTATCGTTATTGATAAGATTTGCAACCTCATTTATCAATCTAATAGTACCCTTAGCTCTCATATATCCCGGCGCAGACTTTGCACCAAATATATATGTCACTGGATAAATCTTCATACTTGGATTCTCTTTTAACCTATAATATAAATCTAAGATGTGAAAAATATTTAGAAGTTGTCTTTTATATTCATGTAATCTTTTTATTTGAATATCAAAAATTGAATTTGGATTAATTTTTATTCCTTGAGCTTCTTCTATGTATTTAGCTAATTGTCTCTTTTTTTCAGATTTTATACTTAAAAATCTTTCTATGACATTTCTATCTGCTGAATATTTCTCTAAGTTTTTCATTTGAGAAAAATCTGTAATCCACCTGTCTCCTATAAGATCAGTTATTAATTTTGACAGTTCTGGATTACACTGTAATAACCATCTTCTTTGAGTTATACCATTTGTTTTATTCAAAAATCTTTCTGGAAATAATTCATACCATTCTTTTAACTCTATATGTTTTAAAATGTCTGTATGTAATGCTGCCACACCATTTGTTGCAAAAGATCCATATATTGCAAGCCATGCCATATGTATAAGATCTCCTTGTATTATTGACATTCGCTCTCTTCTACTCTTATCTACTGGAAACCTCTCTTCCAATAAATTTAAAAATTGAAAATGTATTCTCTCTGTTATTTGAAATATTCTCGGTACCACCTCTTCATAAAGTCCAATCCACCATTTCTCTAAAGCTTCTGATAGTATTGTATGATTTGTATAAGCAAATGTTTTTTCAACTATTTTCCAAGCATCCTTCCACAACAAATCTTCTACATCACATAAAATTCTCATAAGCTCCGGTATAGCTATAACTGGATGAGTGTCATTCAGTTGTATGGCTGCAAACTCTGGTAATTTTTCAAAATTTGTTCCGTGTAATCTTTTAAATTTTCTTACTATATCCTGTAATGATGCTGAAGTAAAAAAGTATTGTTGTTTTAGCCTAAGTTTTTTCCCCTCATTTGTAGAGTCATTTGGATACAAAATTCTAGATATATTTTCTGCCTCATTGACCTCTTTTAAAGCTTTTTCATACTCTTGATTATTAAATGCCTCCAAATTCAACTCATCTACAGACTTTGCTTCCCAAAGTCTAAGTGTATTTACATTTCTAGTTCCATAACCTATAATCGGCATATCGTATGGGACAGCTCTAACTTTGCTATCTCCAAATTCAACTATAACTTCATCAAAAGGCCTACAAATAGTCCATACATCTCCATACTTTAACCATGTTTCAGGAGTTTCAATTTGAAAACCATCAACTATTTTTTGTTTAAAAATTCCATTTTTATATTTTATTCCATACCCTTGTCCCGGTAAATCCAAAGTAACTAAAGAGTCCATAAAACAAGCTGCTAATCTTCCTAGTCCCCCATTACCAAGCCCTGCGTCCTCTTCTGCATTTTCAATAGTATTTATATCAAATCCTATCTCTTTTAGTATGCTTTCTACCTCTTTTTCTATCCCTAAATTGATGAGATTATTTCCCAACGCTCTTCCCATTAAAAACTCTGCCGAGAAATAAAACGCTTGCTTACTCTTTTCATATCTTTTTCTAGTTTCTAACCAATTTCCAGATATGCTTTCAATTAAAGCCTTACTCAATCCCTGATAGATTTCAAAAGAGTTTGCTTCATCAATACTTTTATTAAATAAAACTTCTATCTGTTTTTCTATTCTACTCTTTAAAAGTTCTTTTTCAATTAACATCTTTTCATTCTCCTCACTTAGTTTTCATTTAATTTTTTCATAAGTTGCTGAATCTCTAACTCTTTTTTCTCTAATTCTGCTTTTAATCTAGCTTTCTCTTTCAACTGTTTAATTATTTCATCCTTACTGCTAAGTTCATTATTTAATTTTTCATTTTCATTTTTTATACTCTTTAACTGATTTGTATTTACAGAATTGAATTCCACCATTTTTTTATCAGATTTCTCTTGCAATAACTTCTTCACTTCTTTCGATTCAAAACTATCTCCTATATAGATATGTGGTGTTATAATAGGTCCTTTTTTTGAATCTAAATTTATTGGGACAATTACCTGTGCATAATCTTTTATCATATTTTCATTTGTAAATAATGACGAATTTATAAAAATATCTTGTGAAGTCGTAGAATTTCCAAATAATATTTTTAAATTATCCACTGGAACTAAATTAGCCTCTGTTATTTCTCCCGGTCTTAATCCAAAATCTAAAGCTTTTGTATAAAATCCTTTATCTTTATCTTTCATATTAAATAACCTTTGTTCTTTACCATTAAATCCAATATATTTGGCGTCTGACCAATTTACAAAGATAACATCTTTAGATGTATTTTTTATCGATATCTTTATCTCTTGCTTATTGAAACTTACATCCATAATAAATTTATCCGATACAATTTTATTTCCTTCTAAATTTAAAGGATAATCTCTTAAAGTTGTATCCTTAACCCCATATATTTTAGCTATTTTTTCCATTGCTATAGAATTTTCCGCTTTATTTGGTGTTACTGTACACCCCGTTATCATAAGTGTTGACAATAATGCTCCTAAAAAAAATAGATTTTTCATTTAACTCCCCTCTTTCTTTAAAAATCTAAAGTTATTATTTTATTCATATCCTTTCCAAATCTATTCTCCAATTTCATCAGATGGATATCATTTTTTATATGCTCTCTTACAATATTAACCAAAAGCTTATTCTCTGAATACGTTCCACAAAATTCTCCCTCATAATTACTTGCAATTATTGCTGCAAATGAATCTACAGCTATCATTATTCTTTTTTCAGAATCAGTTATATTTAGATTAAAACTATCTCTTATATAAGTTTCTGCCCCTAAACTCATGTAATCCATCTTATTAAAACTGAATAATATAATTCTAACGCCTCTTTCTTTAAGTTTTTTAAAATCTTTTTCAAATTCAAATAAATCCAAATTTGTATTTATATACACAATTTTTTCCGCTCTTTTCAATATATTTCTAAACCTATCTCTTATATCCTCAAAAGAATTCAAATTATAAAATTGTTTTTGTTTTCCATTCACTTCTACTTTGTTTAATTCATCTTTTAAAAATTTTGTAGCACTGTTTACTTCTTTTTTATAGTTCTCAAAAAGCTCTGTTAAATCAATAGCTTCATATAAAGTTATCTCCTTATCCAGATATGAATTAATATACCCTTCTTTTGTAGAATATCCAAGTTTTGATAAACTGTCGTTCTCGGATATCCAAGAGCTTTTGCAATTTGCGAACCATTGGCACCCGGATTTTTTATCAATTCTAAAAAAACTTCCGCTTCTTTTCTTCCAAAACCAACCTTTTCTAAATTTTTTAAAATTTTTTCATTTTCTATCAAAATATCCTCCTACTCCTTAACTCCTCCAACAGTCAATCCGCCCACAAGATATCTTGATAGACTAATAAATAGTATTATAACTGGTACGCTCGTTATCAGCGCAGCTGCTGAATATGTCCCCCACTCTGCACTAAAAGCTCCTTGGAGATTAACTAATCCAACTGGTAAAGTTAATTTTTCTGTTGATGTTAAAATTATTCTCGCTATCACGAACTCAGACCAAGCCGTCATAAATGAAAACAATGACGTTATCGCAAGAGCTGGTGTCGAAATAGGTAACACTATTTTATACATAACTTGCCATACTTTGCAACCATCAATATATGCACTTTCCTCTAAAGATTTCGGAATTGTATCAAAATATCCTTTTAACATCCACACAGAAAAAGGAACCGATACTGCCACATAAGGCACTAGTAACCCTAAAAAGCTATTCACCAATCTTAATTTTACTAATATTATAAACATAGGTAGTAGCAACATTGGCGCTGGAAACATCTGAGTTATTAAAAATGTCATCATTCCTACTTTTCTTCCCCAAAAAGAAAATCTAGAAAATGCGTATCCCGCTGTTATCGATATAAAAACTCCTATTACCGCCGTTAATGTTGAAACAACTAGAGAGTTTTTTAACCAAATTAGAAGATCCGTTTCAAATATTGCTCGTTTGAAGTTCTCCAATGTAGCATCCTCTGGTATTATTTTTAAACTTGTAGAAAAAAGTTGATCTCCCGGTCTAAGTGCTACTGATAAAACATTCAATAACGGATAGAGAGTTATCAAAGAAAAAATTATCAATATAACATAGATTCCAACGATTTTTTTCCAACTATCATTTTTTTCAAAATGAATGTTTTTTTCAATCATCTTGATTCCTCCTTAAAAATATTACTTTTTCTCACATATATCAGAGAAAATACAAGTAAAAATACAAATATCAGCACTGAATACGCTGCTGCAAACCCATATCTATAGAAATTGAATGCTAGTCTATAAACATCTGTAACCAAAATCTGGGTTTCTTTATTTCCATATCCACCTGCTAGAATAATTATTACATTTAACATATTAAATGTCCAAATTGTTCCTAAAATTATTGCTGGTGTCAATGTTGGTTTTAAAAGAGGTAGCGTTATATCTTTAAATTTATTCCAAGCACTAGCTCCATCTATATCTGCTGCCTCGTATAACTCTGAAGAAATCGATTGTAGCCCTCCCAGTGTTATCATCATCATAAAGGGAAATCCCAACCATATATTTGTTATTATCGCTGCATAAAAAGTCAGTTTGGGATCACTTAACCAAGGTAAATTCTCTATTCCAAACCAACCTAGCATCAAATTTATAGCTCCAAAATTTTGATTAAACATACCTTTCCAAGTAAGAGCTGCTATATATTGAGGCATTGCCCAAGGGATTATAAGAAAAACTCTCAAAATTGATTTTCCGGGAAGTTTTCTATTTAATAGTATCGCTAAAAATAATCCAATAGTCACATGAAAAAATACGTTTACAAAAGTCCAAATTATAGTTCTAATAAAAGTTGCTAATACCTCTGGATCTTGAAACACTCTAATATAATTTTGTAATCCAACAAAACCAGGATTTTTAAACGTTCTCAAACTCATATTTGTTAAAGACAACCAAAACCCATAACCTAAAGGATAAAATACCATTATTGCCATCACTATAAAAGCTGGTGCTATAAATAAATAGGGTGTATTTTTTCCTATTAGTCTTCCTTTTCCGCTCATAACCGTCTCCTTTAATTTTAGAGGTTGGATAAATCCAACCTCTAGATTTATTACTCACCTTTTATTATTTTAATACCCTCTACTGCGTCTCTTTGCATTTTTTTCGCCGCATCCTCTGGAGTCATTTTACCATTTAAAACAGCTTCTAAATTAGGTCTCATAGCATCCCAAATAGCTCTCATCTCAGGCACAACTGGCATTGGAACTGTATACTTTATTGTTTCGATTGAATCTTGCATCAATTTATCATTTTTAACTTTCGGTAACTCTCTCGCAGCCTCTATACCTGGTGCTTGAGATTGATTTAATGCTATCTCAGCATTTATTTCTGGTGTAAATATATAATCAAAGAACTTATTTAAAGCTTCTTTTTTATTATCTGGTGTATTCTCTGAAAGTGAATATCCTTTAGAAGCATTTGTAAACAGTGCATAACCTTTTGTAGAAGGTATTGGCATTGGAGCAACCCCTAGGTTTATCCCTGCATCTTCATACTCTTTCCAAGACCAAGCCCCATTTAATATCATTGCTGCTTTTCCCTGTTTAAATAGTTGTGACGCTATATCATAATCCATTCCCGCTTCGCCTAAATCATATTTACTTCTGATATCTCTCACAAAAGTTAAAGCCTCTATCATAGCTTTATTATCTAAAGTAGGATTGCTATTACTGTCGAATATCTCTCCTCCAAATCCATTATAAAAACCTACAAACCAAAACGGTTCTTTCTCATTATATAAAAATCCATATTTGGAATTGGCTTTGTCCTTTGAATCTACGGCTCTATTTGATTTTGCTATTTTTAAAAACTCCTCCCAAGTTTTAGGTGCATTTGGAACTAGCTTTTTGTTATATAAAAGAGCTATCTGATTTCCCAAAAACTCTGGTAAAAGATATAACTGGTTATCATACATACCACTTTTCAAAGCGCCTTCATTAAATTGCTTTATTAAATCTTTTGATACAACTTTGTCTATAGGTTTAATTAAATCTGAAACCATAAAAATTCCAATATTATCATTTGGTCCATAAACTATATCTGGTCCTTGTCCAGCTAAAGAGGCATTTTGAAATTGAGTTCGCAAATCCTCATTGGAATAGTGAACTACATTTACTTTTACATCAGGATTTTTTTTCATGAATTCATCAACTATTTTTATATAGGCAGGTCTTACCGCTGGTTCCATCTGTTCCCATAAAGTTATTTCAGTTGTTTTAGCTAAAGATATTGTTGAAAATAAGGTTCCTGCTACTAATAGTAACATTGGTTTTTTTAAAATATTTGTCATCTTACCCTCCTTAAATTTTGTTGTACTTTAAATACAACATAATTATTACCCTATTTTTTTTAAATAGTCAATACTTTTTTTATTTTTAATTGTACTATTTTTTATTTTTATGTTATTTTTAAGAAATTTTAGTTTTATTATTGACAAACAAGAAAAAATGTTATAAATATATTATCATAAATGTTGTACCAAATTTACAACAAATAAAAAACAAAGCAGGGGGAGTAAAACTATGAAAATCAACAAACTTCTTACACTTTTATCTTGTATTATCTTAGCTGGTACAGTTGGGGAAAAAACTTTTGCTAAAGAGGTTGTTCAAACTCCTGAAGTTGTTACAAATTCTTATGATGTATCAGCTTTAGAAGATAGAATTGCTAAATTAGAGTACAATCAAGAACATCCGAGTTTTGAATTTCACGGATATGGTAGATCTGGATTTCTTTTAAATACAAATAATGATTTAAAAAAAGGCAAAGTTTTTAATAAAAATGGCGTTGGTAGACTTGGAAATGAGAGTGACACTTATATCGAAGCTGAACTTGTTAAAAACTTCTACCTTGATAACGGTTCTTGGTCTAAATGGCATATCATGTTTGCTAAAGGAACTGACGATTATAATGACTGGAATGAAAATGTAGCTCTTAGACAAGCCTATGCTGAGATGGGAAATCTTCCAATATTTTCAGGTGCTTTCAAGGAATCTGTTATTTGGGCTGGTAAAAGATTCTATAACAGAAGAGATATTCATATAACAGATTTCTATTTCGCTGACTATTCAGGAACTGGAGCTGGAATCGATAATATCAAAATAGGGGAGGGAATGTTAGATTTAGGTATCATTGCTAGAGATTACGATAGCTATGATTCAGTTGGTCCAGTTAGCAACTCTGCTAAAGAGGATGGATTAAATGTTGTAAACCTACTTGCCAGATATGATATTGGTTCTTGGGAATTTGATTTAGGAGCTGCTTTTTCCAAAGACAATGAAAATAGAACTATAAATAATGGAAATGGAAACTATAGTACATACAGTGCTGCTGACTATGGATTACAATTGGGAGTATTCTATAACACGCCTGGATACTATTGGAGTGGAAAAGGTTTCTCTAAACTTTTTGCTCAAGTTGGATATGGACTTAATGCTGGGGATGGATTAGGAACTGCTGGAAGAGGTGCTGAAAATAATTTGGATGATGCTTTTTCAGCTAGAATTGGTACTTTTGGAGTTTTACCAATCAATAAAGATTGGGATTTATTTACAACAATTGTTGCACAGCACAATAAAAATAGCAAATTTAATTACAATGCAGGTCTTTTAGATCCTCAAGGAGATTCTTACTCTGTGGATGTTGATGGACTAAAGTCAACTTGGCTTAGTGTAGTGGCTAGACCAGTTTATAAAATTAATGAAAACTTCGAACTTCAATTTGAAGCTGGATATTACTATGTAACAGAGGAAAAAACTAGTGGTAATGATGTCAATGGTAACCTATACAAACTTACATTTGCACCAACATTTAAGTTAAATTCGAACGATTTCTGGGCTAGACCTGAAATCAGAACATTTGTTACTTGGGCTGGTTGGGACAATAACTATCAAAAATCTTTCCAATCTGATTTAAACTCTTATAGTGGAAAAAATGGAATAAATGTTGGAGTTCAAGCCGAAGTTTGGTTCTAATTTAATCCTTATATGTTTGTAATTCCCTTTTGAGGCACCTTCCTCCTGTTGGTGCCTCGTTATATATTAAATCGAAGTGAGGTATTTTTATGAAAAAAAAATCAAGTGGTATACTTCTACATATAACATCATTACCTGGAAAGTATGGAATTGGTGACTTTGGAGAGTGTGCCTATGAGTTTGTTGATTTTCTAACAGCTAGTCACCAAAAATATTGGCAGATTCTTCCCATGGGAATAACCGGTTATGGTGACTCACCCTACCAGTCCTTCTCCTCTTTTGCAGGTAATCCATACTTCATAAACTTAGAAGAGTTTATTAAATTGGAAGTTTTGAACACTGGCGATTTAAAAACTCTCGCAGAATTAAATATTAATCCTAACATACAATACGATAAATTATATATTGAGCGATATCTAGTTTTAAAAAAAGCTTTTTCAAACTTCAAAAATAAGTACTCTCTAAATGCTTTAGAAAATTTTAAAAATAAAAATATCTGGTGGCTTGAAAATTATGCTCTTTATATGGCTATTAAAAATAAATTTAATGGAATCTCTTGGCTAAACTGGCCCAAAAATTATAGACTTAGAGATAGAGATACGTTAAAAAAAGCTAAGCTGGAGCTAAAATCTGAAATTGAATTTCATATCTTTTTGCAATACTTTTTTTATAAGCAATGGAAAGAATTAAAAAATTATGCAAACAGCAACAATATAAAGATTATAGGAGATATCCCTATCTTTATTGCTACCGATAGTGCTGATACTTGGGAAAATCCAAAAATGTTCTGTTTTGACAAAAAACTTCAACCTAAAAAAGTTGCTGGTTGTCCTCCAGACGCCTTTAGTGCTGATGGTCAACTTTGGGGAAATGTCCTATATAATTGGAAATATATTGAAGATAACAATTTTAAATGGTGGATTAAAAGAATTAAAAGCTGTTTCAAACTTTATGATACTGTCAGAATCGACCATTTTCGAGGCTTTGAATCTTTTTGGGCTATTCCTGCTAAAGCTAAAACTGCTAGATTTGGGAAATGGGAAAACGGTCCCGGTATAAAACTTTTTAATGCAATTAAAAAGTCTCTAGGTAATTTAGATATTATCGCAGAGGATTTAGGTTTTTTAACCCCAAAAGTTCATAGACTTTTAAAGGAATCTGGTTTTCCTGGGATGAAAATATTGGAATTCGCTTTTGATTCAAGAGAGGAAAGTGATTATCTGCCCCATAAATATCCTAAAAAAAGTGTTGCGTATACTGGAACTCATGACAACCAAACTATTGTTGGTTGGTACAGCACCATCAACACCAAAGATAAGGAGTTTTGTGACAGTTATCTCAAGAAATTTCTAGCTGATAAGAGTGTCCAAGATGACTCTATAAATTGGAAGTTTATTGAAGCCCTATGGAGTTCTAACTCACAACTTGCTATAGCTCCCATGCAAGATTTTTTAGGCTTAGATGATTCCAGTAGAATGAACACACCTTCCACTTTAGGAGATAACTGGAAATGGAGAGTTGAAAAAACTCTTTTAACTGATGAACTCTCTGCAAGGATAGCACTTTTAACTCAAAAATATAATCGTTAAAAAATAGTAGCTCAGAAATTCTGAGCTACTTTAACCTAAAGTAAGACTAGTAATAAGTCTTACTTTTTTAATATTACATCAATATACTCATCCTTGCTGTTCATTTCTAAAATATCAAAATCAGTAAATCCAACTAAATCTATCAACTCTTTTTCTGTAAAGCAAGTATTCCACTTTCCCTCTTTAAAATAATCTTTTTCCCCAAATCTAAACGAAAGATAAAGCAATCCTTTTTCAACTAAAACTTGATAAAATTTATTTAAAACATAGTATAAATCTAACCTATCTAAATGCAAAAGTGTATCCAATGCCCAAATACCAATAAAACGCTCCCTATCTGTCAATACTCGCATGGTTTTAATTATACTCTCTTTTGCGATAGTTTCATGAACTTTGTCCCCATTTTGAGACTCCAATTTTAAATGCTCAACATTGTGACCTCTCTCTAGAAAAAAACTATTTATGACATCTCCTTTTGGTTTTAATGTTAAAATTTTTCCGTGTTTTAGTAATTTTTTTTCAAAATTATGAACATCTTCTAACTTGACACTCGTCCCATTATGCAACCGACCTCCTTATTTTTTTAACTCTCCCTAACTTTATATACAAGTCTCCTCTTATTTTTCCTTGCAATACGCATTAAAATCTCTATAAAGTTTTATGGAAGGGAGTATAGTTAAAAAATTAAGAATATCTTTTCTTTTCCTCTTATCGTGTTCTCATCTAGATTAGATATGTTGTCTATTATGCCAACTTTTAAACTTCCTGTTCCCACAAAGTTTTTTTCTGCTAGTTCTCCCGCTATTCCCATTGCGACTACTCCTCCTACTCCACTTACCAAAGGATTGTTTCCACCTCCTAAAAATGTCCCAATTAGAGAGGATATCATGCACCCTGTTCCTGTAACTAACCCCATTTTCTTATGTCCATTCATCACTTTAAAAACTGTTTGTTGGTTTCCAATATAATCAATCTCCCCAGTTATAACTACGATTGAACCAAATTTTTTAGCTGCAAGCCTCACTATTTCCTCTCCGATTTCATTTTTTTCTAAAGAATCTACACCTCTACTTAAAGAATCTATCTCTAAAAGGGTTTTTATCTCTGCCATATTCCCTTTTATCACTGCAAACTTTATCTCTTTTAATAGAGAGTCCACCATCTCCTTTCTAGCTTTTGTAGCTCCTACACCAACTGGGTCTAAGACAATTGGTTTTTTTAACCTATTAGCAATCTTTCCAACAGCTATCGCCATGTCCCTCATACTCTTGTCCATAGTTCCAATATTCAAAACTACACTTGCTGAAAAACCAATTATCTCTTCAATTTCCTCTTTACAAAATGACATTAGTGGTGAACCTCCAATAGCTAAAGTTATATTTGCACAGTCATTTATAGTAACTATATTTGTCAAATGGTAAACTAGGGGTGTATTTTCCTTCAGCTTCTTTAAAGCTAAAATTACCTCTTCCACAAGCTCCTCTTTTTCAATCTTCCTATTCAAAATCAACACCAGCCTTTCTATAAAGATCTATAAAATGTCCCACAGGTCCGACTCCCTCACCTATGGAGAAAGAGTTTTTTATTGTATCCGTTATATATTTTTTACTTTTCTCTATTGATTCGCTTACAGAATACCCTTTCCCTATGTATGAAGCAATTGTTGATGAGAGGGTACAACCTGTTCCATGAGTATTTTTTGTTTCAAACTTCTCCTCATAAAATTTAATAATTTCACCTTTTTCTGTTAGAAGTATATCCGTGGAATTCTCCTCTCTATGCCCACCTTTTATTAAAACATTCTCAACTCCCAAGTTCTTAATTTTTTTAGCTGCCAAAATCATATCCTCTTCAGATTCTATTTTCATACTTGCTAAAATTTCTGCCTCTGGAATATTCGGTGTCACAAGAATTCCTATTTTTAAAAAATCTTTTAAAGCTTCTATAGCTTCCTCTTTCAAGAGATAATAACCACTTTTTGAAACCATCACTGGATCTATAACTACATTTTTTCCTTTTACACTTCTTAGGGTATCATAAACTACCTTTATAATTTCACTACTAGATAACATACCAACTTTCACCGAACTTATATCTATATCCTCATATAAAACTTCTATCTGTCTTTTTATAATATCTAAATCTATCTCTTGTACCGCAAATACCCCTTTGCTATTCTGGGCTGTTATTGCCGTTACGACACTCATCCCATAAACACCTTGAGCACTCATAGCCTTTAAATCCCCTTGAATCCCTGCTCCACCACATGAATCAGACCCTGCTATAGTCAAAACTTTTTTCATTTTTTCCTCCTAAAATTTTTATAAAAAAAACTATCTCTAAATAGAGATAGCTAATTTACAAATTATAGTTATACTTTTAACTAAAAAATATTGTATTTTGCTACTTCCCTACGCTAGAATTAACTAGATCAGGTTCAAAGGGTCAGTTTTTTAACCTCTCAGCCTTTCGGCTCCCCTAGTAAACTTTTTTGTTTTATTTTATTTATAAAGTTTTTGCAACTTTTTGAACTTTTTCTTTAAAATCAGTAATATCTTTTATTACTTTTTTAGAATCCACAGTTTTTATTTGTTTATCCTCCACTATTAATTTTCCATTTACTATTACAGTGTCAACATTATTTGCATTAGCTGAATAAACTAAAGCTGAATATGGGTCATATATTGGATTCATATTCACTGATTTTGTCTCCACTATCACTACATCCGCTAGTTTACCAACTTCTAGACTTCCTAATTCATTCTCTCTATGGATAGCTCTCGCTCCACCTATTGTTGCCATTTCAACAGCCTTTTCCGGTGGTAATGCCGACCTGTCCTTTGTATCTAACTTATGCAGTTTTGCTACATATCCCATTTGACCAATTATATCCAAAGTATTTCCACTCATAGGTCCATCTGTCCCCAATCCAACTCTCATACCCATATCGTGCATCTTTAACGCTGGTGATATCCCTTTAGCGGATTTTATATTAGCGACCATATTATGAGCTACTCCTATATCTCTTTTTTTCATTAACTCTATATCGGTATCAGTCACAAAAATATTATGAGCTGCAATAAATCTTTCATTTAATAATCCTACAGAATCTAAATATTCAATTGGTGTCATTTTATACTCTTTTTTTATTCTATCAAACTCACCATCAGTTTCCGCTACGTGCATTGAAACAGGAACATTATATCTCTTTGAAAGCTCCTCAATTTTTAATAGCTCCTCCTTTGTTACAGTATGTGGTCCATGTGGTCCAAATCCCGGAGTTATTAACTCATCATTCTTATATTTCTCTACAAAAGCAATTGCTCTATTTAATGCTTCTCCTTTTTCCTTTCCGTCTGCTGTTGGATATTTAATTATATTTTGAGTCATAATCCCTCTCAATCCAACCTCTTTAACAGCCTGAGCAGCACTTTCTTCAAATAGATACATATCCACCATAGTGGTTACTCCTCCAAGAGCCATCTCCATAGCACCATGTTTTGCTCCTATGTAGGACATCTCAGGACTTACCATTTGTTTTTCCAAAGGAAATATATATCTGTTTAATCTATCTGGAACATCATCAGCTAATGATCTAAATACAGTCATTGAAGCGTGTGTGTGAGTATTTATCATTCCAGGCATTATAATTCCATCCTCAGCATCAATAACTTTATTAGCACTATATTTTTTTAATAAATCTTCACTTCCTACTGAAATGATTTTATTATTTTTTATAACAATAACTCCATTCTCTATAATTTCTTTTTTTTCATTCATAGTTAAAAGAGTTCCATTTTTTATTATTATACTAGCTTGTTCTTTTTTTTCAACTAAAGAACTGCAACCAACTATAAATAAACTCCCTAGTAACAATACACCTTTTAAATAGTATTTCATTAAATAATCCTCCCACATACTGTATCCCAAATATATATACACTTTTAGTGAATATTTTACGAAATGATTTTAACATATTTGAATATAAAATCAAAGTTTTTTATTTTCTTAATTTTATATATAGTATTCTATACATTAATAGTATATAATTGATACAACATATTTTTAATGGGAGGTAGTTTTATGTTAAAATTTTTAAAAGATACTGATATTGATGTTTACAATGCTATTGAAAAAGAGTTAGCTAGACAAGAAAATGGTTTAGAACTTATTGCCTCAGAAAATTTTGTTTCAGAAAGTGTAATGGAAGCTGTTGGTTCGGCTATGACTAATAAATATGCGGAAGGATATCCCAATAAACGTTATTATGGAGGATGTGACTTTGTAGATATCGTTGAAAGTTTAGCCATTGAGAGAGCAAAAGAACTTTTTGGTGCCAAATTTGCTAATGTTCAACCTCACTCTGGTTCTCAAGCTAATATGGCAGCCTATAGAAGTTTAATAGATTTAGGAGACTGTATTCTTGGAATGAGATTAGATCACGGCGGACACCTAACTCATGGCAAAAATGTCAATTTTTCTGGAAGCGATTACAGAGTTGTATCCTATAGCGTTAAAAAAGATGATGAATTAATCGACTATGAAGAGATTAGAAAATTGGCTCTAGAAAATCACCCTAAACTTATTGTTGCTGGAGCAAGTGCTTATCCTAGAACTATTGATTTTAAAAAATTTAGAGAAATAGCTGATGAAGTCGGAGCTTATCTGGTTGTTGATATGGCTCATATCGCTGGCCTCGTTGCTACCGGACTACATCCATCCCCAGTTCCGTATGCCCATATAACTACTAGTACAACACATAAAACTCTTCGAGGTCCTAGAGGTGGACTTATCTTAACAAACGATGAAGAGATTGCTAAAAAAATTGATAAAATTATATTTCCTGGTATCCAAGGTGGACCTTTAATGCACGTTATCGCTGGTAAAGCCGTAGCATTTAAAGAAGCTCTTTCTCCTGAATTTAAAAAATATCAAGAACAAGTCGTAAAAAATGCTAAAACTCTAGCAGACACTTTAATTAAAAATAAAGTTAGAGTTGTCAGTGGTGGAACTGATAACCATCTCATCCTTGTAGATCTTACAAGCTTAAACATCACTGGAAAGGACGCAGAAAAAACATTGGAAAAGGTTCATATAACTGTCAATAAAAATGGAATTCCTTATGATACAAAAAGTCCTTTTATTACAAGTGGAATTAGACTTGGTACTCCTGCCCTAACAACAAGAGGAATGAAGGAGGAGGAGATGGTTTTAATTGGAAACTTAATTGTTAAAGCTTTACAAAACAGTAATAATGTTGAAACTCTTCAAAGTATCGTCGAAGAGATTAATATTCTTTGTAAAAAATTTCCTTTGTATAAAAACAAATAGCTTAAATAACTTTTTGAAAATTTTGTTTTCTTGAATTTTTCCTAGATTTGTTTTATAATATAAGTAATATCATATGGAATGGAGAAAAATATTATGACAAAATTACCTAATTGTCCCAAGTGTAATTCAGAATACACTTATGAGGATGGAAATCTGTTTGTTTGCCCAGAGTGTGCTCACGAATGGTCAATGGAAAGTACTGAAGATAATTCAGACGATTCTTTGATTGTAAAAGATGCCAATGGTACTCTTTTAGCTGATGGAGATACTATAACTGTTATCAAAGATTTAAAAATCAAAGGAAGTTCCTCTGTCGTTAAAATTGGAACAAAAGTAAAAAATATTAGATTGGTTGAAGGGGACCACAATATTGATTGCAGAATTGATGGAATTGGAGCCATGAAACTAAAATCTGAATTTGTAAAAAAAATCTAAGGTCGTATCCCTACGACCTTATTTTTATTCTCTATTACTTTTTAATTAGAATGGTGTATTCTTTGTTGGAATAAAGTTCCTCCAAATTTTTATTTAAAATATCTTTTTGATACTTCTTTTTTACCAAAAGTAGCTGTCCCTCACTCAGTTTGTCTACATCATCTAAAGAAAGTTCTTCTACTGTATCCTTATTTATCTCATTAGAAATATTTTTAGCATCCTCAAATCTATAGCTATAAACCTTCTCAGTATTTTCCTTTAAAATCTCTATACTATCCTTCATAGTAAAATTCCTATTATAATATGGCAACAATCCAGCACAAATAATTAATATTATACAATTTATATACAATAAAACTTTATAAATTCTATCTTTTGTTCCACTCCAAGTTTTTTCAATGACTCTCAATGACATCACAACTATTCCATAATAAAGAGGTAACAAATATATATCTAATTTACCGCTTATTAAACTAAAAAATATTAGATTTGGAACAAATAAGCTAAACGCTATTTTATCGATATCTTTCCAATTTTTTCTATTCTTCCAATTTTTTAAACTTTTATAAAGTCCCAGTATAAAAAATGGAGCTATGGGTAAAGTCGTCAATGGAAGTAGTTTCAAATAGTAGTATATTGCCCTTGTATGCGTTTTAGCTTTAACGACTCTTCCCAGTGTTTCTTGCCCTACTATCAATCCAATATAATTTTTCCCCTCAGGAAAACTCAGTATCATTAAAAACCAAAGTCCCAATATAACTACTGTTATACCTAGTCCCAACAGTAGTCTCATCCTCTTCAAATAACCCAAGTTATTATCCAAATACAAATAAACTATTATTGTCAATACTGGAATAATAAAAGCTGCCCCACCTTTTACTAAAACCCCTAAAGCTATACAACCATACATATAGATACTTTTATTTAATGGTATCTCCTTTTTATCTAAATATGAGGAAAAGAAAAAATAGATACTTCCCATTATAAATGTCGTCATTAAAGTGTCCATTCTCAATACTAAGGATACTCCAAATATATATGGCAATGTTATAAAAATAGCAGTGGATACATATGCCATTTTTTCACTCCAATATAGCTTAGATAATTTGAAACCTAAAAAAGCAGTTATTCCTGCTGGAATGATATTTGCTAGTATTAAGGAAAGTGGGTAAAAATTATCTTTACTAACATATCTAACTAATCCCAATATCCAAAAATAGATGGGTGGTTTATCCGGATAAAGCTCTGTAAAATATTTGAGAATTATAAAATTTTTATTTTCTATCATTTGTCCTGTTATCACAAAATACTTTAATTCATTTCTTATATCTGGAAATCTTAAAAAAGTTATCCCTATAATCAAAGCAAAATACCCTATGAAAAATAACTTGTATCTCTCTTTATATGTATCATCTTTAAATCGCATATCGTCTCCTCAATTCCTATTTCTGCCCCACTGGATAGTACTTAAATAAAGATCTTACCTTACAATTTTTGGCATGAACATTTCTAAGGTCAAAATAAAACTCTCCCTTCATTCTCTCCTTCAGTTCTTCTAGATTAATTCCTCTAAACTGATTCCATTCAGTCACCAAAACTACAGCATCAGCCTTTTCACTAGCTTCCTCTTCATCTTTACAATACTGTATTTTATCTCTATACTTTTCCAGTCTCCACTTCGCTTCCTCTATACCTTTTGGGCAGTAGGTTTTTATTTTTGCACCGTTCTCTATTAAGCCTTTTATTATGTCTAAACTTGGAGCATCCCGAACGTCGTCTGTATCAGGCTTAAAAGATAATCCCAATATACAGATAGTTTTGTCTTCTACTCCCTCCATTTCTTTAATTATTTTGTCTATCATTTTTCTCTTCTGTTTTTCATTTGCAGATATCGCAGCAAAAACTACACTCATCTCTTCTCCATATTCTTTTCCTATTTCAACTATCGCTCTTGTATCTTTTGGAAAACACGATCCTCCATACCCTGGTCCACAGTGTAAAAACTTTGGTGATATTCTTCCATCCATCCCCATTGCTTGTGCTATTTCCTGTGTATTTGCTCCAACTTTTTCAGCTAACAATGCCATTTCATTTATAAAAGAGATTTTTACTGCCAAAAAAGCATTGGAGGCATATTTTATCATTTCAGATGTTCTTCTATTCGTGAAAACAAAAGGAGTTTTGTTGATGTACAAAACATCATATATTTTTTTCATTATTTCTAAAGCTTTTTTGCTCTCGGTTCCTATTACAACTCTATCCGGTCTTAAGCAATCATTTACCGCTTTTCCCTCTCTTAAAAACTCTGGATTTGAAACCACATCAAACTCTATATCAATTTTTCTTTTTCTCATTTCATTCTCTATTGTTTCCTCCACTAAATCCCCTGTTCCAACCGGGACAGTTGATTTATTAACTACTACTGCATATCCATCTATATTTTCCCCTATCTCTTTTGCACACTGCAACACATAGGTTAAATCTGCTGAACCATCATCTCCCGGAGGAGTTCCCACAGCTATAAAAATCACTTCCGCACCCTTTAGTGCCTCTTGCTTATTCGTTGTGAAATGTAATCTTCCTTCCAAAACATTCCTATCTAAAATCTCTTTTAATCCCGGTTCATAGATTGGAAGTATTCCATTTTTTAAATTTTCAATTTTCTTTTTATCTATATCTAAACATATGACTTTATGCCCAAACTCACTTAAAATTACACCTTGTACTAATCCAACATAACCCGTTCCTATCACAGTTATTTTCATTTTACTTTCCTCCTAAATACCATTCTACAAATTTTTCTATTCCATCATCAAATTTTGTAGTTGGTTCATATCCCAAAAGTTTTTTAGCTTTCTCTATATTTGCATAGGTTCTTTTTACATCTCCGGGCTGCATAGGTAATCTTTCTATTATCGCATCCTTACCCAAACATTTCTCTATTGTCTGCACCATTTTATTTAAAGAGATTGCATCCGATTCCCCTAGATTAATAATCTCATACACGTCTTTATGTTTCTCTAAATACTTTACTCCCTTCACTATACCGTCAATTATATCGTCAATATACGTATAATCTCTAAATGTTTCCCCATCTCCAAAAAATGGAATACCCTCATTTTTTAAAATTTTATCAACAAATTTATGTATAGCTAAATCTGGTCTCTGTCTTGGTCCATAAACTGTAAAAAATCTAAATTGTAACGTATCTATATTGTACAGATTAAAGTAAACGTGCCCAAAAACTTCGCAAGACTTTTTTGTTGCAGCATAGGGAGAAATTGCAAAATCTACTATATCTGTTTCTGTAAAAGGAACAACTTTATTATTTCCATAAACAGAACTAGATGAAGCTTGTATGAATTTCTTAATTCCATATTTTTTACAACACTCCAAAAGATTTAGATAACCACCTACGTTTACTTTTTCATATTCCAAAGGATTTTCTAGAGATGGTCTAACTCCAGCCAGTCCAGCTAAATTTATAACCATTTCAATCTTATTTTCATTAAATATCTTGTCTAAACTTTCAATATCTTTTAAATCACAATATTTTAAAGAGTAGTTACTTAAATCTACTTTTTCTAACAATGCTTCTATTTTCTTCTCTTTTGTGTTCCTTGATAAAATCTCTACAAGATATTCAATTTTATTTATGCTTTCTAAAACATTTTTAATTTTTATATCTTCCGAATAAAAATTATGAAAATTATCTACTCCAATTACACTGTGTCCTAAACTTAACAATCTCTCCACTAAATGTGACCCTATAAATCCTGCTGCCCCTGTTACGATAATTTTCATTTACTCTTCAACCCCTTTATTTTTTCTTATTAAGTATATATTTCTTGAATAAATTAACACATTTGGTGCTTGTCCCAGTATGAATACAGGATCCCTCTTATATATTGCATAAATTAATAAAAAAACACTACCCGATAAACTAAGTGTCCAAAACGAAAAAGGAATAACACTCTTTTTAGCCTTTTCACTAGCCAACCATTGTATAATAAATCTCATTGAAAAAAGTCCCTGCCCAACAAAGCCTATGACTAAAAAAATATTCCAGTTTTCTACTCCCATCATGATTATCCCTCTATTTTCCAATTCAACATTCTATTTTTCATCCACCTTACTGCGAATACATCTTTAAAAGCCTTAAATCCTCTTCCAAAAACTCTATATTTTGATTCTCCGTATAATCTATCATAGTGCCTTACTGGTACTTCCACAACTCTATATCCCATATATTTTGCCAAAGTTGGTAAAAATCTATGCATTCCATTGAATAGTTTATATGATTTAACAACCTCTCTTTTAAATAACTTTAAAGGGCATCCTGTATCTTGGATATTGTCACCTGTCACAAAATTTCTAAATCCATTGCCAACTTTTGATGCCAACTTTCTTTTAAACCCGTCTTCCCTAGTTGCTCTTTTTCCATTTACTACATCATAATCTGAAATATATTCTAGAAGTTTATAAACATCCTCTGGATCAGTTTGTAAATCTCCATCCATCATTAGAACCAAATCTCCTTGAGATTTTTGAAAACCGGCATCAATCGCTGCACTTTGTCCATTATTTTTTGTAAAATGGTAAACTTTAACATTTTTATTGATCTCTTTCAAGCTATTTAAAACCTCATAACTGCCGTCGTTGCTACCATCATTTACAAAAATAATTTCATACTCCTTAAAACCCTTTTTAAAAGCTGTTTCCACCCTTTCTGCCATAGGAATAATGTTATCTTTTTCATTGTAAACTGGTATTACTGCTGATATCTCCATTGTTGCCTCCTCTTTTTTCTTCTATTATAAAGTCAAAAAGTAAATTTTTAGTAAATTTTTTTAAAATAAATTTTTACCATTTTTTTACTTTTTTGTTTTATAATAGGTATACTACAATTAAAATATGGAGGAAAAGCCATGTCAAAAAAAAATATACTTATCATTGAAGACGATCCAAAAATTAGAAGATATTTAGAGCTAGAATTAGTTCACGAAGGATACAATATTGATTTAGCTATAGATGGAAAAGAGGGCTTAAAACTATTTAGAGAAAATGACTATTCGCTTATACTTCTTGACCTAATGCTTCCACATATGAGTGGAGAGGAAGTCTGCAAAATAATCCGAAATGAATCTAATATTCCGATTATTGTGCTAACTGCTAAGGATGAAATTTTCAGTAAAATATCTCTTTTAGATTTAGGAGCTGATGATTACATCACTAAACCTTTTATTATTGGTGAGCTTCTAGCTAGAATGAGAGTTATTTTTAGAAATAAACAAACTTTCACAGATAAAAAAATATTGAAATTTGAAAATATCTCGCTTAACTTAAATACAAAAGAAGTACTTTTAGATGATGATATAATTATTTTAACTAAAACAGAATATAATCTCCTTCATTATCTAATGATTAATAAAAATTTAGTTTTAAGCAGAGAAAATATTTTGGAAAATGTTTGGGGCTACGATTACTTTGGAGATGGAAAAATTATTGATATGTATATAAAAGCTCTTAGAAAGAAACTTGATCCTGATAGTAAGTATATTAAAACTGTTCG
Source organism: Cetobacterium sp. (assembly GCF_977044495.1). Classification (NCBI taxonomy): domain Bacteria; kingdom Fusobacteriati; phylum Fusobacteriota; class Fusobacteriia; order Fusobacteriales; family Fusobacteriaceae; genus Cetobacterium; species Cetobacterium sp. The sequence goes on from NZ_CDRRQU010000019.1 coordinate 44,672, forward strand.
TGGATTTGGCTACTCTTTAAAAAAGGAGGATTAAATTGAAAACACTTTCGGCTACTTTAAAAAAAAGTTATTTTCAACTTATCTGTCTCTTTACTATTGTTTTAGTTTTATCACTATCTATCACTGGAAAATATCTAATTAACTCCTCTAAACAATATTTAAGAAATGCTATGGGGTTTCTCAAATATGAAATTTTAGAAGAAGTTAACTCAAAATCTATAGAGATTTTTACCGGTGATTTAGTCAATAGACTTTTTAAAGTTGAAAATCCATCCCTTGATGATTTAGAAATAACAATAAAATATAAAAATTTAATATATACGGAAAACACAAATCATAAACTTTTAGAAGCTGCCACTGAAGATAAAGTCAAAAATGTTCATTGGTATGACTACATGGTTTTAAAAAATGATTTAATTAATAAAGATGAAGAAGTTTATACCGTCATTCTTGTAAAAAATTTAAGAGAAGAGAAGAATTTTTTCTTCGATATGATTTACATATTTTTGTCGGGATTATCTATCTGTATAATCATATCTATATTTGCTTTCACAAGATTGTTGA
>NZ_CDRRQU010000020.1:0-44278 GCF_977044495.1 Cetobacterium sp.
GCCAGGATCAAACTCTTCATTCAAATATATTTAAAGTCCAAAGACTTTACGTTTACACCATTTATTGGTTTGCCATTTCTGGCATTTTGTTATTTTCATAACTTCTGACTATTTTCTCTATTCGGTTGCTAATGTCCTTCAATAATTCTTGCCGGCGGTGTTTCCCGCTGACAAAAATTATAGTACCATAAATTTTGAACTTCGTCAACAAGTTTTTTTATTTTTTTCTTAAATATAAAAAAAAGATAGAAAATTATTATCTTTTCTACCTTCAAAATCATTTTTTATTTTCTTAAATCGTCAATCAACTTTGTTTTTTCGTCTGTTTTCTCATCTTTTAATTTTACAATTTTAGCAGGATTTCCCGCTACAACAGCACCCGCAGGAACATCTTGTAAAACAACAGCTCCTGCCGCTACAACAGCACCTTTTCCTACTCTCACTCCTTCAATTATAACCGCATTCGCACCAATCACAACATCATCTTCCACTATCACTGGTTGAGCTGATGGTGGCTCTATTACACCAGCCAATACCGTTCCTGCACCTATATGACATCTTTTTCCTACAATAGCCCTCCCGCCAAGTACAGCGTTCATATCTATCATAGTTTCTTCCCCAATCTCTGCTCCAATATTTACAATTGCGCCCATCATTATGACAGCATTATCACCAATTTTTACTCTATCTCTTATTACTGCACCTGGTTCAATTCTTGCGTTTATATTTTTAATATCAAGAAGAGGAACTCCTGAATTTCTCGCAATATTTTCTACAAAATAGTTCTTTATATTTTGTTTATTTTCTTCTATTACAGCTTCAATCTCTTTCCAATCTCCAATTAAAATGCTACTCTCTTCGCCTTTAAATAAAAAAATATTGTCATTTTTAAATTCTATTACTCCATTTATATAAGCCTTCGATAGCGTTTTTTTCTGAGAATTTTTTATAAAACTTATCAACTCTTCGGATGTTTCTAATTTCATTTTTGTACCACTCTCCTAATCAAAAATATCTTTCATTGTATATAATTCTGGTTGTTTTCCTATAAGAAATTCGGCACATTTTAAGGCACCAACTGCAAATATTTTTTTAGATAAAGCCTTATGTGATATCTCCACTACTTCATCTTCTCCTGCAAAAATAATTGTATGTTCGCCTACAATCGTTCCACCTCTCACTGAATGAACACCAATCTCTTTCTTTGCTCTTTTACCCACACCCTCTCTACCATAAATAACACTATATTTTTCACGTAAAGAGTTCTGAATATTTTCTGTAAATGTAACCGCTGTTCCGCTAGGCGAATCTATTTTTTTATTATGATGTTTTTCTATTATTTCTATATCGAAACTTTCTTCTAATTTTTGAACCAATTCTTCCAACACATCATTTATAGCGGCGATTCCTAGAGATGTATTGGATGATAATAATATAGGTATCTTTTTGGAGGTTTCTATAATTTTTTCTAAAACTTCCTCGCTATATCCTGTTGTGCATATCACTAATGGATACCCTCTCTCCACACATCCATCCAATAAATCGTTTATCTTACTAAAATGTGAAAAATCTATAACAACATCTATTTTTTTTTCAATATCTATCTCTTTGATATCATCTACAAAAGCAACTATTTTATCCGCTCCAACCTTTTTAAGAATTTTTCCCATTGCCCCTGTCCCGTGTACAGCTACTTTCAAAGCATTTCACCCACTTCTCCAAGTTCTTTTCTCAATATAGATATGTTCTTTTCATCCATATCACCTAAAGGTAAACGACATTTTCCAACATTTCTTCCTAAAATATTCATTGCTTCTTTTACTGGAATAGGATTGACCTCTACAAATAATGACTTAACTAAACCGTTGTATCTCAGCTGTATTCTTTGTGCTTCTTTTACATCCCCATTAAAAAAACTATAGATCATATTATGAACCACTTTAGGCTCTATGTTGGCTAAAACTGAAACTGCTCCAACAGCACCAATTGACATTAAGGGTATAATTATATCATCATTTCCTGAATACAATGCCAACCCAGGTACTGATCTTGCAACTTCACAAGCATATGATATATCACCACTAGCCTCTTTTAAAGCTACTATATTTTTATGTTTGGCCAACTTTTTTAATAGATTAATTGACAAGTTAACCCCTGTTCTTCCGGGAACATTGTATAGCATTATTGGTAAGTTCACAAATTCAGCTATAGATACAAAGTGTTTATATATACCATCCTCATTCCCTTTATTATAATAAGGAGTTACCAATAATAATCCATCAACACCTAATTTTTCATATTTTTTTGCTATCTCTATCGCTTGAATTGTGTTATTACTACCTGCTCCAACTATTATCGGTAGTCTCTTTCTATTTACTTCTATCACAGTTTCCACTATTTTAACTTTTTCATTATCTGTGAGTGTACTCGCTTCTCCTGTTGTTCCCAGTATTATAAGAGCATCTGTATTATTTTGACAATGATATTCCACTAATTCTGACACTTTTGAATAATTCACACTCATATCTTCATTAAATGGTGTTACCAGCGCTACTCCTGATCCTTTAAACATTCGTCTACCTCCATCACTGAATTATTCTTTACCACTATCCTTATCTTATCTTTTATGTTTAAAAATTTCAATTCATTTCTCACTTTTTTCTTACTCTACTATATAAGTTCCTTTTTCACTCCCAAGGCTTTCACCCACAAAAATTGGAACTCCATACTTTTTGCCGATCATTACCGCCTTTGCTTCCATAACTTTCGCACCATTTCTTGACATTTTTGCCATCTCATCATAAGATATTTTTTCAATTTTAGTAGCTAAACTATTTTTTTTTGGATCGTCAGTATAAACTCCATCTACATCTGTATAAATTTTACACTCACATCCTAAAATTCCGGCTAGAGCTACTGCTGTTGTGTCTGACCCACCTCTTCCCAAAGTCGTTATATCTCCACTTTCATTAACCCCTTGAAATCCAGCTACTATAACTATCTTTTGCTCTTTTAATTGATTTTCTAAGAACTCTTTATCTATACTCACAATCTCACTGTTACCATGTTCACCAAATGTTTTTAAACCAATCTGATATCCTGTATACGAAATAGCATTACATCCTATCGAATTTAAAGACAGCGATAATAACGCCGCACTTTGTTGCTCTCCTGTACTTATCAACATATCAATCTCTCTTTTGTTAGGAACACTCGCCAAAGAATATGCTTTTTTTAACAATTCATCTGTTGTTTTTCCCATTGCTGAAACCACTACCACTATTTCATCTATTTTTTCTTTCAATTCCTTTATATAATTCGCTATCTTTGATATCTTTTCCAAAGTAGCTACCGAACTTCCACCATATTTTAATACTATCCTCACAATAAATTCACCTCTTTTGCTATTTTCTATATTTTACTTCTTTTATGAGTGATTTTTAATTTATCAATTTTTTATTTTTTTTGTTCTATTTTTTTACTCTAACCGTTTTTAATAACTATATCTACAATCTCTAATCAGTTCATAAAATATGAATTATTAATATATATATTTGTCTTTATAAAAAAATAATACTATTATTTAAATAATTATACAGAGGAGGTAATTATGAATTTCTTGTTAGATGAAATTACAAAATATAGAAGAGACCTACATCAAATCCCCGAAATAGGTTTTAAAGAGTTTAAAACTCAAGAGTATATAATAAGTACATTAAAAAGTATGGGATATTCTCCAAATACAATTTGTGAAACTGGTGTTTACCTATATATTCCAGGAATAAAAAAAGAGTGTATTGCTTTTAGGGCTGATATAGATGCACTTGCAATTCAAGAGGAAACTAATTGTACGTTTACTTCAAAGCACAACGGTTTTATGCACGCTTGTGGACATGATGGACATAGCGCTACTCTTTTGACTTTTGCCAAATATTTAACAACAAAACCAACACAAAACTATAGCATCTTATTGATATTTCAACCTGCTGAAGAAGGACCAGGAGGAGCCAAATTCATATGTGAAAGTGGAATTTTAGAAAAATTCAATGTTAAAGAAATATATTCTTTCCATCTATTTCCAGATTTAGAAGAGGGAACTATTTCAACTAAGGCAGGTCCTTTTTTTGCTCAAGCTACAGAATTTGACTGCAGAGTTATCGGGAAAGGTGGTCACGGAGGAATGCCTCAAAAAACAATCGATCCTCTTATACCTTTCACTAAAATTATAGATTCTTATCAAAGTATTATTTCTAGAAATCTCTCTCCATTCAATGCTGGAGTCATAACGGTTGGTAAAATAAACGGTGGAACAACCAGAAATATAATCTCTAGCTCTATAGATTTTTATGGTACAATTAGAACATATTCCCAAGAAGATACCGATTTGATCATAGAAAGAATGAAAAAAATACATAACGGAATTGAAATCGCATTCAACATTAAAATAGAGGAAGAATTTAGAGTTCTTTATCCCCCTGTTATAAATGATGAAACTCTTTATAATAATTTCCTAAAAATTTCCAAAAGTTTTAATTTTATTCAAGGAGAAACTTTAGCTTTAGCTGAAGATTTTTCTTTTTATCAAGAAAAAATCCCCGGAATATTTTTTCTATTAGGAACTAGAAATAAAGAGAAAAATTTTATTTCACCTTTGCATAGCTCATCATTTAATTTTGATGAAAAAGTTCTTCTTGAAGGAGTTAAACTCTTTATAAAACTTTTGGAGGATAAAAATGAAATATAAAATGATTGTTAGTGACCTTGATGATACTCTTTTAAATTCTCACGGTAAAATATCTGATAAAGATAAAGAAGCCATAATAAAAGCTCAAGAAAATGGAGTTATATTTGTCCTTGCTTCTGGCAGACCTACATATGCAATGAGGGATTTAGCACAAGAATTAAAACTGGATAAATTCGGTAGCTTTATTCTTTCCTATAACGGTTCTATTATAACTAATTGCAAAACTAATCAAAATATTTCAGAAGAGACTCTCACTAAAGAAGACATCCACCTTCTGTATGATTTCAGCAAAAAAAATAATGTTGAAATAATTACCTATTTGGATGACTCAATTGTCTCTGAAGATTATAGCTCATATATTGAGGTTGAAGTTGAACTGACTAAAATGCCCTTTGAAAAAGTAAAAAATTTCAAAGCTACTATCGATAAAGATTGTGTTAAATGTATTTTACTAGCAGAACCAAAATATTTAAAACAGGTTGAAGAAAAATTAAAAGATGAACTTGGAAATGAATTTTCTATTTCTATATCTAAACCCTTTTTTTTAGAAGTCACAAAACTTGGTATTGACAAAGGCAGTTCACTACTCAAACTAGCTAAAAAATTAGGTATAGCTCAAAATGAAATAATTGCTATAGGTGATTCTTATAACGATTTACCTATGCTTAAAATAGTTGGTATGCCTACGTGTGTTGGAAATGCAAAATCTGAAATAAAAAATATTTGTAAATTCATTTCAACTTCGAATAATAATAGTGGAGTAGCGGGAATTATAGAAAATTTAATATTCAAAAAATAAAGTGGATTATCACTTTATTTTTTTATAAAAATACTTTGATAATAAAAATAATTGACATTTAAAATATGTTGTGTTAATATTTATATATCAAATTTTTGGAGGTAATCTATGGAAGTTTTTATTCATCATATATATGAATTTGAAAAAGGGATAAGAAATCTAATATTACACACTATTTCTGAAGACTTATTAAGTTTTGTAGAAAACAAATTAGAGACAAAAAAGATTGCTTATAAAATATATAAATTGAAAAATGGGAGATACAACGTTTTTTTTGGTGACGAATCTTGTATCAATGTTATAAAAAAGATTGACAAACCTAATTTATCTGAATATTCAGCTGAAGAAGACTTTATTCTTGGAATAATGTTAGGATATGATAGAAAAAAACAATGCGATAGATATATACAATTTAAAAATAAAAAGAATATAAAAGTTTCATAAAAAAGGGAGGTAAAGGAAATGATTGCTATTGTTGGTGGCTTAAAAAGGGGAGAGCGAGAGTACTTAGAACTATTAAAATCTTATAATTTAAAAGGAAAAGTTTACAATACTCAATGTCCAAATTTCTGTAAAAAAATTAAAAATTGTGAAATGTGCATAATCTTTACTAACTTAGTTAGTCACAATCTTTTAAATAACTGTAATAAAGTTTGTAAAACTCAAAATATACCAATCGTACACTTAAATAATAACAGCATCTCAAAACTAAAAGAAAATTTAGATAAAATGTATAAATGAAAAAATTATAAGTAAATGACTGTCAAATTATAAACATTTGATAGTCATTTTTTCTTTTTTTTGAACTAGTTTGTCCAAAAGACTTACTCATCAAAAAAACCCACACGTATTAAAGCTTCTAAAAACTCGTGTTCTCCATCAGCTTCTAACTTTTCTTTAAAAACTTTATTAACTTCGATTACTTCATCCTCTAAAAAAATATCTTTTTGGCATAAAGAGTTATAATAAAGTTGATACTCATTAAATCTGTTCTTATTCTTTAAACTTACCTCTATTTCTTGGAGTTTACCTTGAAAATCTAATTCTACAAATTTATCCACTATAAAACCTCCTTTTTTAATAAAGTATTTATATAATAAACAGCTTCATAATTACTTATACTATAATCTTTTTTTCAATTTTTTCAACAAATTTATCGTAATTATTATTAAAACAATTTTCTGTGGCTTTATTCGAGTATTTTCCTTTTAACAATATTAGGGCGAGAAGTCTCTCGCCTCTAGATGAACCTTCTTGACACCCGTTTGTATTAATGCTAAAATCAGTTAAAAAGTAAAAATAGAAAAAAAGTAATTAAAGTGCTTCCAGTAAACTCATAAAATAGGGTAAGAATTCAAGCAGAAACCTCTATGGGTTATAAAGTTGCTTATGAAATAGATGGAGGAAAAAATGTCAAGTACACAAAGAGCTGAATTACAATCACAAATTTGGAAAATAGTCAATGCTGTTCGTAGTTCAACAGGTGAAATCGTATGAGTAAATTGGAACAACTTATCAACAAGCTTTGTCCTAATGGAGTTGAGTATAAAACTTTATCAGATGTTCTTAAAATAAAAAATGGAAAAGATTACAAACAATTTAAAGAAGGCAATATTCCAGTTTATGGTTCTGGAGGTATTATAGCATATATAGATGTTTTTGTTTTAAATAAACCATCAGTATTAATTCCTAGAAAAGGGTCTATAGACAAATTATATTATGTAGAAAAACCATTTTGGACAGTAGATACAATTTTTTACACAGAAATATATACAGATATTGTAATTCCAAAATTTGTTTTTTATTATCTGCAAAAAGAACATCTTGAGAAATATAATATTGCTGGTGGAGTACCAAGTTTGACACAAGCAGTGTTAAATAAAATTTCTTTTCCAATCCCACCGCTACCAGTACAAGAGGAGATTGTGCGTATTTTAGATACATTTGCTGAGCTTACAACTGAGCTTACAACTGAGCTTACAATGAGAAAACAACAGTACGAATATTTTGAAACAACTCTTTTATTTGATTCAAAATATCCAAGAGTTTTATTAAAAGATGTTTGTACTGTTAATCAAGGATTACAAATACCAATAAATCAAAGAAAAACAGAAAATGGAGAGAATAGGTATTTTTATATAACAGTTCAATTTCTTAAAGGCGATAACGAAGACAAGTACTATATTGAAAATCCTAATGAAAGTGTAATTTGTATCTTAGTTACTCGTACGGGGAGTACAGGAAAAATTATAACTGGGGTTCATGGATGCTTTCATAATAATTTCTTTAAAGTAAATTGTTTTAATACAATTAATAAAAGGTATATGTATTATTTTTTAAATAGTCAAGTGATGTTTAGAAAATTATTACATACTGCATCAGGAGGTACAGTTCCTGATTTACCCCATAACAAATTTTATAAGTTAGAAATTCCCTTACCCTCTCTTGAAGAGCAACAGCGTATTGTGGATATCCTTGATAGATTTGATACTCTTGTAAATGATATTAAAATAGGATTACCGGCAGAGATAGAGGCACGTCAAAGACAATATGAGTATTATCGTGATAAGTTACTTACCTTTAAAAAATAAAAAGATTGCACTAAATATGCAATCTTTTTTTTATCAATCCAATCCAACTTAAAATTCTCTTATTTTTCAATACAATAAGTATAGAGAAATATAGAATTCCATATATTACAGGAACTGTTAATAAAGATACTAAATTTCCAAAATTTCTGATGTATCCAACTTTTAAATATATTCCATAGGCTATTGCAATTCCAACAAGAACTGTAATAACTCTATCTTTTGTCAAAAGTTTATAATCCTTATACAATTTCTTCATTTTTCTAACTTTGATTAATGCAACTATTATTTCAGTGATCAAGGTTGCTAAAGCTGCTCCATTCCTCAAGTAAACTGGAATAAAAAAATAGTTCAGTCCTATATTTAAGATTACACCAAGTATGGATATTATCAATATATCTTTTTCTAAATCATTTGGTAATAAAACCTGTCCACCAATAAAAGAACCCAAGGCTAAAAAACCTAAACATGGCGACATTATAATCATTGTTTCTATTGCCCCTTTAAAATCTGGACCAGAGAATAAAAGTGTGAACTCTCTGGCTAAAATCATCATTAATAAAGTCGCTGGAACTCCAACTATAAAGCAGTAATCTATAAAAATATCCATATTTATATATATATTCTCTTTTTCCTTTTTCTTGATAGCTCCAATTATTCTAGGCGATAACACTGTCCCTAAAGTTAAAATCACTGGTAACACCATCTTATACATTTTAACAGCTGCCGTATACAATCCAACTTCACTATCGTCCACCATAATCCCCAACATTGTTGTATCAATACTTCCATATATACCTATCGTAAAAATATATAGAAAAATTATTAACATACTCTTCGTATGTCTTTTGAAATTCAAATTCTTAAAATAAAAATATTTTCTCATACTAATTACATCTATGATTCTTGCCAATACCTCTGGAACCACTAAAAGTGAAGCATATAGATAATAATCCTTTGGAGTTTTTATAAAATAAAACAAAAATCCCAGTGATAAAATTCTAATTGTGAATGATCTTATTAATCTTCTTTTATGATTTTCCATAACAACAAAAAAATGATTTATATGAAAACACTCAAACAAGACTTGAATTGCAAAAATATAAAATATTAATCTCTCTTGATAGAACTTTCCATATATTTGAACTGTGATTAATAAAAGAGCTAAAGAACCCACACTGCTTAAAATTGTCATTACAAATAACTCTGTAAATATTTTTTTAAATTCGAGCCAATCTCCGATTCCTCTAGCTTTAGATAACTCCTTTATTCCATAATTTGGAGCTCCCAAGACTGAAAGGATTAAAAAATAGGCTACAACACCTTGTACAAAGTATACCTTTCCCAAGTACTCCGGCATCAATACCCGAGATACATATGGAAAAGTTATTATTGGAAAAATTGTATTACTTATTATTAGTAGAACGTTATAAAGATAATTTTTAGAAACTGACATCTGACATCTTCCTCTTTACGATTCTTTTGGATTATAAAATATATATATCACTGTAAATACACCCAGTATCATTTGATACCATAACAATGGTATTATATCAAACGGAGAAACTTTGCCTCCTGCAAAACTCAGCATTATAAGCATCTGAGCTCCATAAGGAATCGCTCCCTGAGCAATACACGAAAATATATCTAAAACTGACGCACTTTTTTTAGGGTCTACCCCATATTTATCAGATATCGTCTTAGCTATTGGTCCATTTATTATTATAGCTACGGTGTTATTTGCTACAGCCATATCCGTTAAAGTAACCAACAGAGCCATTCCTATTTGGGCACTTTTGACTCCTTTTATTCTTCTTTCAATTGCACTCATTATCCAATCTACTCCACCAGCTTTTGTCACCAATGAAGCCAATCCACCCGTCAAAAGAGATAATAAAAATATCTCCGTCATCCCTGTGAACCCATTGTAAATTTCCTTGGCATATCCCAACCAAGTAAAGTCTCCGTAGAATAATCCTATAGCTCCAGACAGTGCTATTCCTGCTGTCAACACCACAAAAACGTTTATCCCTATTAAAGAAAGAGTTAAAACAAATATATATGGTAGAACTTTTATTATATTAAAAGCATATACCTCAGTTTCTGGAGCTATTTCAGGTCTTCCAAAAATTATTAGAAGTATCAACGTCAAAATTGCTGCAGGTGCTGCAATTTTTATATTTACTTTGAATTTGTCTTTCATATCAACGCCTTGAGTTCTTGTTGCAGCAATTGTTGTATCAGAAATTATTGAAAGGTTGTCTCCAAACATTGCTCCACCCATTAAAGCTGCCAAAACCAATGACATTGAAACTCCACTTTTTTCTGCCAATCCAACAGCTATCGGTGCCAAAGATACAATTGAACCCACAGATGTCCCTGTGGCTGTTGAAATAAATCCGGCAATTACAAATAATCCTGGAGCTATATAATGAGAAGGTACATATGTCAATCCTAAGTTAACTGTTGAATCTACTCCACCTATGGATTTCGATACAATTGCAAAGCCACCAGCTAATAAATATATTATACACATTGTTATAATATCCTGATGCCCACACCCTTCTAAAAAAGTTTCAAATTTCTCTTTTATGCTACCTCTGAACAATAAAAAAGCTACAACTATTCCAGGAAAAATAGCAATTGGTGCTGGCAATTGATAAAACGCCAACTCTACACCCATAGAATCTAAAATAATTCCACTTCCTAAATAGAGTCCAACGAAAACTAAAAAAGGAATCAATCCCGTAAAATTTCCCTTCGTCTTTGTGTTCATTTTTTCCCCCTTTTTTTATTTTTTGTATATTTTTATGAGTATACATTATTTTTTATAATTTATCAAACTTTTACTAAAAAAAAGTTCCAGCAGAACTGGAACTTTTTTAATAGCTATTACCCTCTTATTTCGGCAACAGTCTTAATTTTATAATTTTTAAATACAATTGATCCCACATATCCTGTTGCTATACCAGCTACCGCACACAATCCAGCTGTTATTAATACCTCTTTAGCAGGATTAAATCCAAACATTACTGCGAATCCAGCGATTGGTGTAGCTGTTCCAGTTGCATTGTTGATTAATCCAAAGTAGTTTACTATCATACCAGCTATTCCTCCACCAATGAAGTTTGTAGCAAACACTGGAATTGGATTTGCAGAAATTATATCTGCTTGAGTCAATGGCTCAATAGCTACTGCTATTGTTATCGATCTATCTCCAAATTTCATTCTATCGAAGAATACATAATTCATAAATGACGATGCCATTACTGACAATGCTCCTATTGCCATTGGTAAACCAGTTAATCCTAACATTGCTGTTAAAGCCATTGAACTTATTGGAGCTGTAGCAACCACTGTTATAACTCCTCCCAAGATAAATGCCATTACGTACGGACTAGCCGATTGAGCTGCTATAATTATATCTCCAATCGTTTGTAAAGCAAATGTAACTCCCGGAGAAACAAACTGAGCTATTCCTCTTCCTAAAGGTGCTGCTAAACAAATAATTACTATTAAATCCAATCCATCAGGAATTTTTTCTTCTAATTTAGGAATAATAAATGACATTACATATCCGGCAATAAATCCAGGGATGATTCCCATTCCTCCACAAACTACACCTAACATAACGGCATAAACTGGGCTCACTCCTAAAGCTAATGGTACTAAAGTTGCTGCTGCAACTCCTCCCATTGATCCTGCTGACGCCCCAACCTCTCCTAAAAATTTAATTCCTAAAAGATCTCCACCAACATATAATTGAAAAGCTTCTACTAAGAAACTTGCTGTCGCTGCTCCTGCTAACGCTCCCATAGCTTTCATTCCTTTTGGTGCTTTTAAACTAAATCCAGTAAAAAATGCTAAAACCAATAATAATAATACTGTACCTTTTAATAATTCCATTTTCCCTCTTTCCTTCGATATACTTGTTAAAAAAATAACAATATATCAATTTTGACTTTTTTCTCACAGAATTGATTATACCTTACATTTTATAAAAAGTAAAGTATTTTTTTAAAATTTATGTTTATTTTTAAAACATTTCAACATATGTTTAACACATTTAATCTATACTTTACATTATTATTTCTTTTCAGTTTTTTATCTGAATATTTTTTATAAAAACATGAACCTTTCTTCACAAACGTTATTTCTATACCTCCTACAAATTAGTATTTTGTAGGTTGTTTATGTAATAATTTTATGTTAGAATTTGATTATCTAAATTTAACTGGGAGGTATTTATAATGAAAAAAGTTATCAACACTAGCAAAGCTCCTGCAGCTATTGGTCCTTACTCACAAGCAATCGAAGTAAATGGGACACTATATGTTTCTGGACAAATTCCATTCGTCCCTGAAACTATGACTATCGTATCTGATGATGTTAAAGAACAAACTAAACAGTCTCTAGAAAACGTTAAAGCAATTTTAGAAGAGGCTGGATACTCATTAAAAGACGTTGTTAAAGCTGGAGTTTTCATTAAAGACATGAACGATTTTGCTGCTATCAATGAAGTTTACGCAGAATATTTAGGAGAAGTTAAACCTGCTAGGGCGTGTGTTGAAGTTGCCAGATTACCTAGAGATGTTAAAGTTGAAATTGAAGTTATCGCTGTAAAGTGAAAAAGATGAGGAACCCCTCATCTTTTTTATATATTTTGAATATTCATTTTTATAGCAGAGAACTTACATTTATCATAGCACAACTGACAACCTATACATTTTGATTGATCTATTTTGTACTTCTGCTTAATCTCTCCCTCTATACACTTCATCGGACAAACTCTGGCACAAGCAGAACAACCTATACATTTCTCCTCAATTATCTCTGCCTTCTTTATCTCTTTAACTTCGCTATTGATAGCTTTAGTTGGACATTTTACAGCACACAGTCCACACTCTACACATTTCTCTGGATTTATTCTCGCCACATTATTTTTTATTTCAATTGCATCTACCGGACAGGCTTTTTGACAAAGTCCACAAGCTATACATGCAACTGTACAAGATTTTCTAGCAACTACACCCTTATCTCTTGACATACAATTAACCGTCACTCTTTTATCCAACGGTAACATCTCTATCAATCTTTTTGGACATGTTGTTACACATTTTTTACATGATACACACTTCTCTTCATCTATATTTACAATCCCTTTTTCGGTAACTGTTATCGCATCTACTGGACAAACCTTAACACAATCCCCATATCCCAAACAACCGTATTTACAAGATTTATCTCCGCCTGCATACAAATTTATCGCAGCACAAGTTGTTAGTTCTCCTTCAAATTCATATGTTTTGCTTGTTCTTGTACAGTCACCCTGACATAGTAACTTTGCTACCATTTTGGGTCCAGATGTGTCAACCGTAGCCCCCATAACTTTCGCTATTTCCTCTGCTACTGCCGGTCCTCCTGGCGAGCAGGCTGTCATTTCTGCACCATTTAAAGCGATAGCTTCAGCATAACCAGAGCACCCCGGATATCCACACGCTCCACAATTTATTCCGGGAAGTATCTCTTGAATAGCTTCTACCTTTTCATCAACCTTCACTTCAAACTTCTTAGAAGCATAGGCTAAAAATAGTCCCATTGCTAACCCTGTTCCTCCCAATGATAAAACAGGAAATAATATCGATTCCATTAACCTACCTCCAATCTATATTTGCATTCCGCTGAATCCCATAAAAGCCATTGCTAAAAGTCCTGCTGAAATAAATGCAATAGGAACTCCTTTAAATGGTCCTGGAATAGCTGCATATTCTATTCTTTCCCTTATTCCCGCCAATAGCACTAAAGCTAATGTAAAACCAATTGCTACAGCTGCTCCATTTATAACAGATTCTATAAAGTTATATTCCTGTTGAATATTTAAAATGGCAATACCTAGCACCGCACAGTTTGTTGTTATAAGTGGCAAGAAAACACCTAGAGCTTTGTATAAATTTGGTGAAGTTTTCTGAATTGCCATCTCCACAAATTGAACCAATGAAGCTATTATCAATATAAAAGCTATTGTCTGTAAATACTCCAATTGTAGTGGTACTAACAAATAGTTATAGATTGTCCAAGTTACTCCAGAAGCTAATGCCATAACAAAAGTTACTGCCATACCCATTCCAATTGATGACTCTACCTTTTTAGAAACTCCCATGAACGGACAAATTCCTAAAAATTTAGCAAATATTATATTTTGAATAAAAATTGCTGTTATTATTAAACTGAATATTTTTGCAAAATCCATTTTTTATTTCACCCCACTCTTTTTAGCTTTAATATAATTCTGAGTAGCGATTATAAAACCAATTGTTATAAACGCACCAGGTGCCAATATAAATATTAAAGCTGGTGTAAAGGACGCTGGTGTTACAGGTATTCCAAATGCTGTTCCATTTCCTAAAATTTCTCTGATTGTTCCTAATAGAGTTAGAGCCAATGTAAATCCTAATCCTGCCCCAATTCCATCCAATATTGATTTAAAAACAGTATTTTTTGAAGCGAAACTTTCAGCTCTACCAAGTACAATACAGTTAACAACAATCAAAGGAATAAATAGTCCTAAAACTTTATATAAATCTGGCAAATATGCTTTCATAACCATTTCCACTATGGTAACCAATGACGCTATTACCATAATAAAGGCTGGTATTCTAACCTTATCAGGAATAAAACTTTTTATCATTGATATTAACATATTTGAAAAAATTATTACTGACATTGTTGCAAGCCCCATTGCCATACCATTTATTGATGATGATGTAACACCTAATGTTGGACACAACCCAAGTAAAAGTACAAATACTGGATTTTCTTTTATTATTCCATTTAATAATATCTCTTTATTTGACTTTGCCATTATTTTTTATTCACCCCACTATTAAAGCTATTTAGAGCTCTTTTAATCCCTGTATAAACGGCACTTGGTGATATTGTTGCTCCTGCAAATCCATCTGCTGATTTATTGAATTCATAAGAAGCATCCTTTCCAATAGCTTTCTTTTGCCATTCTGAATCTAATATTTTTGACCCTAAACCTGGTGTCTCTTGGCTACCTATTATATTTAATCCTGTTACTCTTCCTCTTCTGTCAATTCCCAATACGAAATCTATATTAGCAGCGTATCCCGGCTGAGAAACTGTAACCACATATCCCACAGGTTTTCCATCCGATCCATTTCCAGGAATAAATTCCAATTCATCTACTTTCACTGTTGCATTTTCATCAAATGATTCAGCTTTTGGTAAAACCATTATTCTCGCTGCATTTACTGCCGCTCTTTCATTTTCTTTTATAACTTTCTGTGTTGCCCCATTGACTACGGATAAAATTCCAGCAGAAATTGACGCTATAAGCGTTAAAACGATACTATAATGTATAAATCTATTTCTTTCCATTATCTTACCTCCCCAAATTTTTTAGGGCTTGTATATCGATTTATTAATGGTACAAATCCATTCATTATAAGAATTGAGTATGCTACTCCTTCCGGGTAACCACCTTTAAATCTAATTAATGACACCAAAACTCCAATTCCAAAAGCAAAAATAGCCCTTCCTTTAGTCGTATGTGGGGAAGTTACCATATCTGTTGCCATGAAAAACGCTCCTAAAAATAATCCTCCCGAAAAAATATGTAAAAATGGATTTGCTCCTGCTATTAAAGAAGCTATAAATACTGTTCCAATCATTATTGTTGGAACTTTCCAATCTATCTGTTTTTTATAGATTAAATATAACCCTCCTAAAAGAATAGCTAAAACAGATGTTTCTCCTAAACATCCACCCATTCTACCTATAAATGTATTCAAATATAGGTTTCCTCCCTCTATTAAAGCACTATCCGTCGCTAGACCTCTTTTCATTGCATCTAAAAGGGTAGCTCCCCCCACATCATCATACATAAATGTTGTTATTGCAACTGGCCAAGAGGCTTGAACAAATGCTCTTCCAACTAAAGCTGGATTAAATATATTATGTCCTAATCCACCAAACACCATTTTCCCTAGAGCTATCGAAACTACTGCTCCAACTACAACATATATTAAAGACATATATGGTGGTATTACAAAAGCATATAAAATTCCTGTTATAATGGCACTTCCATCAAAAATTTGTACGTCTTGTTTCATTAACTTTTGACACACAAACTCAGTCACCATACATGATAGAATAGATACCGCTGTTACCACTATCGCCCTAATTCCAAAAAAATAGCATGCCGCTAAAAGTGCTGGAAGTAATGCTATTATTACATCATACATTACATCATCAACAGTTTCCTTAGTTCTTATATGAGGCGATGGCCCCACCTTTAAAATTTTCGCCACTTTTTTTTCCTCCTACTTTTTCATTGTTCTAAGTTTAGCTTTTCCAATTTTTATCGCTTCTGTCAATGGTCTATTAGCTGGACATATATAAGCACAAGAACCGCACTCTATACAATCCATCAAATGATACTTCGCCATCTCTTCCCACTGTGAAAACTCAGCTAATCTAGCATACATTACTGGTTCTAATGACATAGGACACGCATCTATACACTTTCCACAACCTATACAAGACTTAGGCTTACAGTAATTTATTTCTTGTTTTGTTAAAGCCAGTACTCCTGAAGTCCCTTTTATAACAGGAACTTCTAAAGTCAATTGAGCCATACCCATCATAGGTCCGCCCATTACTATTTTTTCCACTTCATCTTCTTTATATCTACAATTTTGCAAAAGTGCTGATATAGGTGATCCAATAGCCACTTTTAAATTTTTAGGCTCTTCCACAGCTTTTCCAGAAACAGTTACAACTTTATCTATCAGTGGTAACCCATTTACAACCGCATCATATATTGCCGCTGCTGTCGTTGTATTATTTACAACAACACCAACTGCTGAAGGTAGCTTTCCTGATGGCACCTCTTTATTTAAAATAGCTTTTATCAGTGCTTTCTCTCCACCTTGTGGATACATAGTCTTCAATGACATAACCTCTATATTCGTTCCTTGGCAAGCTTCTTTCATAGCTTTTATTGCCTCTGGTTTATTATCTTCAATTCCAATAATAGCACGGTTTACATTCAATATATGTTTTATTATTTTTATGCCTTCTACTATTTTTAAAGGTTCTTCAATCATAACTCTATTGTCAGAATTCAAATATGGCTCACATTCAGCACCATTGAGTAATAGTGTCTCTATTTTTACATCCGCTGGTGGATTTAATTTTACGTGCGTTGGAAAAGCTGCTCCACCAAGTCCTACAACTCCCTTAGCTCTTATCACTTTTAGCAGCTCATCTTTTGTTAAACTTTCCCATTTTGGAAACTTCTCTAAATCTATCCATTCATCTTGCTCATCATTTTCAATTACAATTGTTTGCACATTTCCCATTAATGGAAATGGTAAATTTTCAATTTTTTTTACTATACCACTCACTGACGCATGCACAGGAACCGATAAAAAAGCTTCTGAGTTAGCGATCATTTGCCCTTTTAAAACTCTTTCCCCTATCTCTACGCAAGGCGTTAAAGGAACCCCTATGTGCTGAAGAAGTGGGATGAAAATCATTTTTGGTGCTATTAAAATCTCTACGGCTTGATTTTCTGTTTGGATTTTATTTTCAGGTGGATGTACTCCCCCTTTGAATCCGAAGAATTTCATAAAAATATTCCCTCCTTTGTAGTTAACAAACTATATTCCATTGTTAGAATAACATATTTATTTGTATTTAACAACTTTTTTGAACTGTTTTTTTGCTTTTTTGTGTTACTTTTTGTTATATTTCTGCATAATTTTATCCATTTGAGTGTTTTTTAATACATCATCAAGTAGAGATATCACACTTAAAAACATAGGTGTTATCGCTTCTGACTCCTCTTTTGTAAATCTACCTAAAACAAAATTGATGTTTTCGTCTTTATTTTTTGCTTTTCCTATCCCGCACTTTACTCTTACAAAATTTTGACCCAAATGCGAGATTATAGATTTTATTCCATTGTGACCACCAGCACTTCCATTCACTTTTACTCTTAATTTTCCCAGAGGTAAATCCATATCGTCATAAACTACCACCAAATCTTCTACTGGATTTATTTTATAAAATTTAACAACTTGAATTATTGAATTACCACTCAAATTCATATACGTTTGAGGTTTTAATAAAATAACTTTTTCTCCATTCATCATTTTTTCTGATAGCAGTCCTTGAAATTTTTCTTTGAATGGATTAAATCCATTTTTCTTAGCAAAATCATCAACTATATCAAACCCAATATTATGTCTTGTTCCCTCGTACTCTTTTCCGGGATTTCCCAATCCAACTATTAATTTCATTTTTCCTCCTCAATATTAACTACAAAGAAAGAGAGAATCATAGATTCTCTCTTTCTAAAGGTTCTATTAGCAATTACCATCAAAATGATATTTTGCAAGTCCTCCTAGAGAAGTTTCTTTATACTCCTCCTTTAAGTCTCTTCCTGTCTCTCCCATAGTCTTTACAACTTGATCAAAAGAAATACTATGTTTTCCATCTGTATATAAAGCATACTGTGCCGCATCCAAGGCTCTTACTGCCGCTGCTGCATTTCTCTCTATACAAGGAATTTGAACATACCCTCCAACTGGATCACATGTCAATCCTAGATGATGCTCTAACGCCATTTCAGCTGCATACTCTATTTGCTCCAATGATCCACCTAGTATAAAACATGCCATTGCTGCTGCCATAGCACAAGCCGATCCAACTTCTGCTTGGCATCCACCCTCTGCTCCAGATATTGTAGCATTTTCTTTTATAATATTACCGATTAGTCCAGCTATAGCAAGACCTTTTAATACTTCTTCATTCGTTAAGTTATACTCCTCTTTTAAAGCATACATCAGTCCAGGAATTACCCCAGCAGCTCCACAAGTTGGGGCAGTAACAACTCTACCTCCCCCTCCATTCTCTTCTGACACAGCCAGTGTATAAGCAAAAATTCTTCCAACAAATCCACCTCTTGATTTATCATTTCTTGCTTTTCTGTAGAATGATTGAGCTCTTCTTTGTAATCTTATCGTTCCCGGTAAAATACCATTTTTAGAGAGCCCTGATTGAACAGACTCCTCTAATGCTGTTCTTATTTGATCTAAGAAGTACCAAATTGATTCCCCTTCACTTTCAGTGACAAACTCCCATAACTCTTTTTTATTTTTTTCACACCATGACATAATTTCAGTCATTGTTCCAAAAGAATAAACTTTTGATCCACCCTGTCTTTGTTGTCCTTCCTCCATTATAGTTCCTCCACCAACAGAGAATACTAACCAAGAATTTAACTCGTTTCCTTCATTATCTAAAGCAATAAACTTCATACCGTTAGTGTGATACGGATGAACATACTCTGGCATCCATACTATTTCTGTAGATTTTGGCTTTAACGTCTCTATTATTATAAAATCTGTTAAGTGCCCTTTCCCTGTTAATGCAAGTGACCCATATAATTCCACTCTAAAACTCGTTGCATTTGGGTTTTCTGCCTTAAATCTTTTTGCTGCTCTCTCTGGCCCCATTGTATGAGAGCTTGATGGTCCATTTCCAACCTTAAATAATTCTCTTAGTGAATCCATTTTTCCTCCTGAACTTTTAATTAAAAATTTTACTGTCTAATCTCTCCATTGTAGTTTTTAGCTATCAATTTCAAGATATTATCAACAGTTATATTGATATCGCTTTCCTCAAGAGTTCCATCCTTCTTTCTTAAAATGATGCTTATAGCGACTGATTTCTTGTCAGCCTCTATTTTCTCTCCTTGGTAAACGTCAAATATAGCAACGCTTTCAATTAGATTTGATGACTTCTTGATATCTTCTAACATCTTACCAACTAGTACATCTCTATCTAAAACAACTGCTAAGTCTCTAGTAACTTCAGGATATTTTACAATTCTCTCATACTTAACTTTTTTAGCTCTATAGTTTAATAGAGTAGTTAAATCAAGTTCAGCCACATATGTTCTTTCTCTTTTAATGTCCATATTTTCTGCTAACTCTGGATGAATCTCTCCAAAAGTTCCTATTTTAACTTTTCCTATTCTTATATCCGCACTTCTTCCCGGATGGAAGTTAGTATCTTCTGATCTATCTAATTGGTATCTGTTTACTCCCATATACTCTAAAAACTTTTCAACAAATCCCTTTATAGTGTAGAAATCCATTGCTTCTGGCTTTGGATTCCACAATGTCTTAAAACTCTTTCCTGCAAGAGCTATTGAAGCTCTCAATGTTTCATTTGCCAGTCCATCCTCTTTTGGAGTAAACACTCTAGATACTTCAAAGAATTTTAAGCCATTTTGATTTCTATTTAAGTTATCTCTTATATTTGTTAATAAGCTATAAATTAGCGTTGGTCTCATAATCGCCATATCATCACTGATTGGATTTGTTATCTCTAAAACTGGTTCTGTTATTCCTAACATCTTTATCGCCTCTTTTGAAATAAAACTATAGTTTATTACTTCTTGTAGACCTAACTTTGCTAATATCTCCTTGGCCTCATCAACTATAACTGTCGTTGTATCTTTAACTCCAGGTCTTATATTTTCTTCTGGCATTTTGTTTTCTATGTTATCAAAACCATGCATTCTTATTATCTCTTCATAAAGATCTGCTGTTCTAGTCAAATCTCCTCTATAAGATGGCGGTGTTGCTATTATTGTTGTCGAATTTAATGTTTTTATATTTATTCCTAGATTAGTTAGTATTTTTCCTACTACATCAATCTCTATATTTTTCCCCATAAACTTTCTCAATTTTTCAATATTTAAAGGAATCTCTATTTTTTCATATTTTTCAATATATTTATCAATATATCCCTCTAAAACTTCTCCACCTGTCAATTGAGAAATTAAATCTGCTGCTCTTTCTAAAACTTCAGCAGTATTTTCTATATCTAATCCTCTTTCAAATCTATAAGAAGAATCACTTGATAACCCTAACTCTTTAGATGTTTTTCTTATATTTTCTGGAGTAAAATATGCACATTCTAAGAAAATTTCAGTAGTTTCCTCTGTCACTTTACTTGATTCTCCACCCATTATTCCAGCTATTCCTAAAGGTTTTTCAGCATCTGCAATGACAAGTTCACCTTTATTTAACTCTCTTTCAACTCCATCTAGTGTTACTATTTTTTCACCATTTAAGGCTTTTCTCACAACTATTTTTCTGTCGTTGATTTTTGTTAAATCATAGGCATGTAGAGGTTGGTTACATTCAAATAGAATATAATTTGTCGCATCCACAACATTGTTTATTGGTTTTAGTCCCATTGAAATCAATCTATTTTTTAACCACTCTGGCGACTCCTCTACCTTTATATTTCTTATAACTTTCCCTGAGAATCTTTTACATCTCTCTTTATCCTCTATTCTTACATCTATATGTCCCGTATTTATACTCTCTATAATTTTTTTAGATTCAAACTCAGGACATTTTATTTTTCTTCCATAGTAAGCTGCTATCTCCCTAGCTATTCCTATATAAGATAAACAATCTGGTCTATTAGGTGTTATTTCTAATTCAAAAATTACATCATTTAATTTTTTATAAACTCTGTATTCAACACCTAATGGTGCATCTTCTGGAAGAATTATAATTCCATCCCCATCATTTCCAAGTCCAAGTTCTACCTCAGAACAAAGCATTCCTTGGGACTCTATACCTCTTATTTTACTCTTTTTTATTTTGAAATCTCCAGGTAAAACCGCTCCAATGGTTGCTACAACAACTTTGTCTCCTAGCTTATGATTTGTAGCTCCACATACTATTTGTAGTTCCTCTTCAACACCTATATTGACTTTTAAAAGCGTTAACTTTTCAGCTTCAGGATGTTTTTTATACTCTGTTATCTGTCCTATAACTACTTTTGCTAATTCTTTCCCTTGCTCTTCTACAGCTTCAACCTCTTGACCAATCATAGTCAAAGTTTTTTCTAGCTCTTTTATGTCCTCTTTTATATCGACATATTGCTTCAACCAATCCAACGAAATTAACATTATATGCCTCCACCTTCTATTTAAATTGCTTTAAGAACCTTACATCATTTTCAAAAAATGCTCTTAAATCATCAATACCATATCTTAACATTGCAATTCTCTCTATTCCCATTCCAAATGCAAATCCCGATACTTCTTCTGGGTCATATCCTACACCTTCTAAAACAGCTGGGTCAACCATTCCACATCCCATTATTTCTAACCAACCACTATGTTTACAAAGTCTACACCCTTCACCTTTACAAATTACACATTGAACATCCATTTCAGCACTTGGCTCTGTAAAAGGGAAAAAATGGGGTCTAAATCTAACTTTAGTTTCACCAAATACTCTCGTCACAAACTGTTCTAGCATAGCTTTTAAATTAGCAAAAGATACCTCTGGACCAACCATTAATCCTTCCATTTGATGAAACATTGGTGTATGAGATATATCGTAATCATTTCTATACACTTTTCCCGGACAAACCATTCTAAAAGGTGGATGATTCTTTTCCATATATCTAGCTTGTACTGGTGATGTATGCGTTCTTAAAACTACATTTTCACTCATATAGAATGTGTCCTGCAAATCTCTTGATGGATGCGTTTCTGGGATGTTTAATGCCTCAAAATTATATGAAGTAAATTCTACTTCTGGTCCTTCAGCGACATCAAATCCCATCTCCACAAATATATTTTTTAAAAAATTCATAGTTTCTGTTATTGGATGTAATCCACCCGTAGAAACTTCTCTTCCTGGTAAAGAAATATCCAATGTTTCAGTTTCTAATTGTTCTTTTTTTACTTTATTTCTAATCTCTATTGTTTTCTCTTCTATTAAAGTTGTTATAATTATTTTTACATCATTTACCATTTGTCCAAAAGCAGGTCTTTCCTCTGGTGATAACTCTCTCATAGACTTAGAAATTTCAGTGAACTCACCTTTTTTTCCTAAATATTTAATCCTAATTTCATCCATTTCTTGTAGTGTTACTGCTTTTTGGATACTTAAACCAGCTTCATCCTTTAAAGCATTCAGCTTATTTTTCATTTGTTTCCTCCTAAAACAAGGCTTATTATTTTATCTCTCCATAACTAAAGATTATCTCTTTATTTTCAATTGACAATATACCATACCTATTATCTTTCAAAGCTCCCGGGTTAAAATATTTTATTTTATTCTTCTCTTTGTAATATGGCACATGAGTATGTCCAAAACAAACAACATCCACGCCATATTTTTCAGCTATCGCTTCCAGAACATCCATATCTTTTTTTACATTATAGAGATGTCCGTGCGTTATAAATATTTTTACTCCATCTATATCCAATATTTCATTGTCATTAAATTTTCTGTCAAAAATGTCACAATTCCCTCTGACAATATAAAACTTTATATTTGGGAAAGCGAAAGAGCACTCCTCTGCATCCCAACTATGATCACCTGTCCATATTATTGCATCAGGTTTTTCATCTGATATTATATCATAAATTTTATTTGTGTTTCCATGGGAATCTGTAATTATTAATATTTTCATATTCATTCTATCCTATAAATATTGATGTTTGAGATTTTTCCATAATATTTAATCCTTTTTTTCCTGTAATTTTTTCAAAGAAATAACCCCTACTCAAATTTCCCATAATTAAAAGGTCTAAGTTATCAATCTCCTTCAAGTACTCTTCTTTAGCTGTTTCTCCATCAAAATTTTTCCATTCTACAATTTTCCCTCTCTCTTTTAAATATTTTAACAGTGTATTGTCCTCTATTTTATATAACAAAGTCAACATTATAAAGTTTTTTATCTCTGGAAAAATATTTATAAAAGAAAACATACTTTTATTTATTTTTACACCATCATCACTTGAAATTCCAATTTTTTCTAGAGATGTTATAGCTTTTTCTCCTATCATAACAATGGGCTTAAAATGATTTTTTAGTACTGCCACCGCCGACTCCGATAGAGCTTCACCCTTTTCAAACATCAATAAATCTGCAAGTTTCATATAGTCTTTAATTATATCCCAAGGAAAGCCAAACTCTACATTTAATGTCGAATTTATTCCTCTTATTCTCAATTTTTCTTGTAAATGTTTAACCTCTTCCTCTTCAAAGGTATCCCTTTCTTGTGAAAAGGAATTATTACTTAAGTTTACTATCATTCCATCCATTGTTGCTGGTATAATCTCATCCCTTCTAACATCTTTCACATATAGTGGGACTATCTCGTATCCAAATTTCTCTTTAAAAAATATTGCACTGTCTATTAATACATTATTTTCTGTTCCTTCTCCAAATACAACTAAAACTTTTTTCATAATAATTCCTCCTCCTATAGATTTAAATTATTCTTGAGTTGATTCTTCTGACTCCTCTTCTTTAAAACTTGCTATCGATACAACTTTTTCCGATTCTGATTCATTTACTCTCATAATTTTTACACCTTGAGTTGCTCTTCCGATTATTGAAATTTGATCTACCGAAGTTCTTATAACAACTCCTGATGATGTTATTACCATTAGCTCCTCTTCATCTTTGACAGGTTTAACCGCTACAACTTCTCCATTCTTATCACTACATCTTATATTTATAACGCCTTTTCCACTTCTAGATTGTAATGGATACTCATCTACTCTTGTTCTTTTTCCATAACCATTTTCTGTTATAGTTAAAATAGTCTCATTTGCTACATCATCTATCAGTAGCGCCGATATAACTTTATCCTTAGCTCTAAGAGATATCCCTTTCACTCCACTCGTATCTCTTCCAGTTGCTCTTACATCATCTTTTGAGAATCTGATTGAATGTCCTAATTTTGTTGCTAAGAAAACCTGCTCTTTTGAATCGATTGGCAAGATTCCAACAAATATTATGTCATCTCCATCTCTTAGTTTAATCGCTTTTAATCCAGCAGTATTTATATTTTTGTACTCACTTAGATTTGTTTTTTTAACCATTCCATCTCTAGTTACAAATACAAGCTCTTTGTCTTCACTAAATTCTCTTATTTTTATTATTTCTCTAACTTTTTCATCTTCCTTTAATTTGATTAAGTTTCCTATTAATCTTCCTCTAGCTTGTTTTGAAGATTCTGGTATCTGGTAAACTTTCAAATGGAACACTCTTCCTTTATCTGTGAAAACCATCATTGTATCTAAGTTTGACATAACTTCCATTCTTTCAACAAAGTCATCTTCTATAGTATTTTGAGTTGAAACGCCTTTTCCACCTCTTTTTTGAGCTTTATATTTATCTAGCTCCATTCTCTTTACATACCCTCTATTTGTTATAGTTACAAGAACACTATCATCTTTTATTAAATCTTCTGGTCTTATCTCTAATCTCTCTTTTTCAATTGTTGTTCTTCTAGGGTCATCATATCTATTTTTTATATCGTTTAACTCTTCTTTTATAATTTCATAAACTTTATCATCATCTGCTAAAATCTTATTCAATTCTATTATTAAAGTCTTTAGTTCCTCGTGTTCTTTGTCAATCTTCTCTCTTTCAAGTCCTGTTAATCTTTGTAATCTCATATCTAGTATCGCTTTTGCTTGTTCATCACTGAATCCGTATTTATCAATCAAAGCTACCCTAGCCTCGTTACCGTCAGCCGAACCTCTAACTATTTCAATTACTCTATCAATATTTTCAAGAGCTATTATAAATCCTTTCAAAATATGGGCTCTTTTTTCAGCTTTATTCAGATTGAATTTTGTTCTTCTAGTTATAACTTCAAATCTATGTTTTAAATATTCATCTAAAATCTCTTTTAAATTTAATACTCTTGGAACATTATTTACCAACGCTAACATAATTATTCCAAACGTCGTTTGAAGCTCTGTATATTTATATAGTGAGTTTAGAACTAATTCAGCTTCTTCACCTTTTTTTAACTCTATCACTACTCTGATACCATCTCTATCAGATTCATCTCTTAAATCCGATATCCCAACTATCTTTTTTTCTTTCACCAAATTTGCTATTTTTTCAATTAAAGAGGCTTTGTTTAACTGATAGGGAATCTCTTTTATTATTAAACTTTCTCTACCATTTTTTCCCTCTTCTATTTCAATTTTTCCTCTGACTCTAACTCTTCCTCTTCCAGTTGTATATGCGTCATAAATTCCTGCTTCTCCATCAATTATTGCTCCAGTTGGGAAGTCTGGTCCTTTTATATACTCCATCAATTGTACTGGCGTAATATCTTTATTATCTATTAGAGCTAAGATTCCATCCACAACCTCACCTAAATTATGAGGTGGAATGTTAGTCGCCATTCCTACTGCAATTCCAGTAGCTCCATTTAATAAAAGGTTTGGAAGCTTTGCTGGTAGCACAATAGGTTCATCCAACGAGTCATCAAAGTTTTTTCTAAAATCTATCGTATCTTTATCGATATCCTCTAGTAATTCATTACTTATTTTTGACATTCTAGCTTCCGTATATCTCATTGCTGCAGCCGAATCTCCATCAATAGATCCAAAGTTTCCATGTCCATCTACAAGCTCATATCTATACGCAAAATTTTGAGCCATTCTAACCATTGTATTGTAAACTGCAGAATCTCCATGTGGATGATATTTTCCTAAAACTTCTCCAACTATTCTTGCTGACTTTTTATATGGTTTATCACTTGTCATCCCCATTTCATTCATAGCAAATAAAATTCTTCTATGCACTGGCTTCAATCCGTCTCTTACATCTGGTAATGCTCTACTAACTATTACACTCATAGAGTAATCTAGATAGGACTGCTTCAACTCTTCTTCTATATATCTATTATTCATATTAGACATTCTTTATTCCTCCTAGAACATTATTTTTATTATTGTACCTATACATTTATATATCCAGATTTTTTACAAACTCTGCATGTTCTTCTATAAACTCTCTTCTAGGTTCTACTTTATCTCCCATCAGTTTATCAAATAGTATATCAGCTTCTCTTGCATCATCAATTGTAACTTTCAATAGAGTTCTTGTGTCTGGATCCATAGTTGTTTCCCAAAGTTGTCCAGGATTCATCTCTCCTAATCCTTTGTATCTTTGAAGAGTATATCTTTTATCTTCACCTTCAAGCCCAGCTATAATTTCTTTTAACTGTCTATCAGTATATGCGTACGATATTGTTCTACCCTGTGTTATCTTAAATAATGGTGGTTGAGCTATAAATACATTTCCATTGTGAATTAAGTCTACCATATATCTATAAAGGAACGTCAATATTAAAGTTCTTATGTGAGCTCCATCCACGTCCGCGTCTGTCATTATTATTATCTTACCATACCTTCTTTTTTCAATGTTAAAATTATCTCCGATACTAGTTCCAAAAGCTGTAACCATTGCTCTTATCTCTGCATTTTCTAGAGCTTTATGTAACCCTGCTTTCTCCACATTCAATATTTTACCTCTCAGCGGTAAAATAGCTTGAAATGATCTATCTCTACCTTGTTTTGCCGACCCTCCTGCCGAATCTCCCTCAACTATATAAACTTCGCATTCATCTGGGTTTTTTGAAGAACAATCTGCTAATTTTCCAGGCAATGATCCAATATCTAAAGCTGATTTTCTAAGTACTAATTCTCTTGCTCTTTGAGCTGCTTCTCTCGCTCTTTTTGAATTTAATATTTTTTCAACTATAACTTTTAAATCATTAGGTGCATCTTCTAAGTACATCTTTATCTGAGCTCCCGCTACAGTAGAAACAATTCCCGTTACTTCGCTATTCCCTAATTTTGTCTTAGTTTGACCTTCAAATTGTGGTTGTGGTACTTTAACTGAAACAATTGCCGTTAAACCCTCTCTAATATCTGACCCTTGAAGTTTTCCATCTTTATCTTTCAAAAGTCCCGTAGTTTTTCCTAAATCATTTATTACCCTTGTCAGTGCTGTTCTAAATCCACTTACGTGAGTTCCACCTTCATGGGTATTTATATTATTAACAAACGAATAAATTGTCTCTCTTTGATTTGTGTTATATGTCATCGCTATTTCCACAGAAACATTGTCAACTTCTCCACTCATATAAAAAGGAGTTTTAATTATCGGTGTACTATCTTTCTCAATCTCTTTTATATAATCTAAAATTCCACCTTCAAACTCTAAACTTACAACTTTTGCAGGCTCTTTTCTCAAATCAGATAAAACTATAGTAAGTCCCTTATTCAAATAAGCTAACTCTCTCAATCTTGTTTCTAGTATTGAAAAACTATACACTAATGTCTCAAAGATTTCATAGTCCGCTTTAAATCTAACTGTAGTTCCGCTATCCTCTGCAACTCCAATTTCTGCTACATCTTTTTCCGGTACTCCTCTATTGTATTTTTGATAGTAAACTTTACCTGCTTTTTTTACTATAACCTCTGTCCATTCAGAAAGAGCATTCACTACAGAAACTCCTACTCCGTGCAATCCTCCAGAAACTTTATAGTTATTATTTTCAAATTTTCCTCCTGCATGAAGAACTGTTAACACTATCTCTAAAGCTGATTTTCCATACTTAGGATGTATATCAACTGGAATTCCTCTTCCATTATCCACAACTTCTATTATGTTATCTGGTAATATCGACACCTCTATTTTTGTTGCATATCCTGCTAACGCTTCATCTACTGAGTTATCTACAATCTCCCACACCAAATGATGCAGACCTCTTTCTGAAGTTGTTCCTATATACATTCCAGGTCTTTTTCTTACAGCTTCTAATCCTTCTAAAACTGTAATATTTTCTGCTTGATAATTATTTGTTGTCATCTCTATCCTCCAATATCTTATCTGCAACATTTTTTAAAGAACACGGTTTACAAGTATCCCCTTCTCCAAAAAACATCATTCCACAAATATCACATTTTTTATAGCCTTTCAATCTCAAGGCATCTTCTCGCTCTTTTGCTCGTTTTTTTAAAACTTCTATTTTTTTTTCTAAAGTTAAATCCTTAAGCTCCGAAATAAAACTCTCTTTTTTCTCCTCATCAGTTTTTTTATCTATATACTCTACATAGTTACAACTTTGAACTTTTGAAATTTTAAATCTAATATCTTTTACATAATCTTTTTTCAAAATTTCTTGAACTTTTTTTAAATATTTATTTTTGTTCATAGACATATGGTGAAGGTAGATACTATCCTCAACCAATACATACAGAATCCCCTCTTTTATCCAAAAAGGTTCGCTTTTTTTAGAAAGTTTCCCAACAATATCTCTCCAATGCCCTCTTACTATACCTTCTTTTAACTTCCTACTTTTTACAATAGCTTCTTCCACTGCCTCACTTACATTCATAATGTCCATCTTGAATCTCCCCTTTATCAATTCTAAAGTTTTTAGATTCTATATTTAAATCAGTTGTTGAACTAATGAAAACCTGTAACTCTCTTTTTTTTAAGTAATTTATAATACTCTCTTTTCTTATGGAATCAAAATATGATGATATATCATCTATTAAAAAAATTGGTGTTTCTCTTTTTTCCTTTATTACCATGTCTATTTCGGAAAGTTTTAAAGAAAAAATTATTGATTTTTTTTCTCCTTGGGACGAATATGATTTAGCCTCTTTTCCATTCAAAAGAAATTTAAAATCATCTCTTTGTGGTCCTACTAAAGAATACCCATAACGAATCTCTTGATATTTTAGTTCCTGTATTTTAAACTTTATTTTCTCTTCCAAATCCAATAATGCTAGACCTTTAACCTCTCCGAGAAAGCTTTCATACTTCAAATTTAGCTCTTTTTTATCATCAAAAAGTTTTCGATAATTTAGATTTAATATTATAGATATATTTTTTACATATTCGATCCTTTTTAAAATCACCTTGGCTGCCAATTTAATAAATTCTTCCTCATAAATCAGGAACATCTCATCTTTTACATTTTTTTCCTTTAAGTATTTATTTCTTATCTTCAAAAGCTTATTGTAATCTTTTAAATTTTTAAAATATTCATAATTGCTCTGAGCGATCTCTCCATCAAAAAATGCTCTTCTAAAACTTGGGCTCCCTACTATTAACTCTATATCTTCTGGGATAAATGTCACAATATTTACCTTTCCATAAAACTCATCAAAAGGGGTTTTTTTTCCATTATATTTGTACTCCTTATGTTTTTTATCAATCTTAACACTCAAAGTTTTTTCAGAAACTAAATCTCTGTAAGATATATAACTTCCCATTTTCTCTTTTGTATATTTTATCAACTCTATATTTTTTGAGGTTCTAAAGCTTTTTCCAGTAGCACTAAAATAAATAGCTTCCAGTATACTTGTTTTTCCTTGACCATTTTTTCCAAAAAATAGATTAAATCTTGAAGAAAATTGTATATTTCTATCTTCCAAATTTCTAAAGTTTATATAATTCATTTCAAGAATTTTCAATGTTTACTTCACCCCAAAGCTATAATAGATTTAAGCTACTACAAAAACCAATCCTAAAAATTCAACCTTATCCTCTGGATAAAGCTTTCTTCCACGTCTCTCTTCAACCTCTCCATTAACCTTTACTTGACCGTCTAAAATAAGCTCTTTAGCTTGACCTCCAGTGCCAATTTCACCAGTAAATTTAAGAAATTGATCCAATTTAATAAATTCTGTAGAAATTTTTATCTTCTGCATCTTTACCTCCTAAAATATTTTTAGCCTATTATACATTTTACCATAAAACTAACTTTATTTCTATAAGATTTCTCATGGTTTCATGAGGGTTTATCTATAAAAAATAATCTTTTTATATTTTTTTTATTATTTTTCAATATAAATACATATAGTTTAATTATAACTCTTTTTTCTAAAAAAATTTTCTTTTTTTTACTATTTCTTAAAGAAAAAACCTTTTATTTTACTACAATAAAAAAGTGTACATTTTATTTTTTTGTATGTTGTTTTCATAACTTTTAGTTTAAATTTTGTTGATTTTGTTATATTTATAAATTAAAAAAAATATAATTTTCAATTTTATTTTCATGTATATACATATATTTTTTTTACTAGGTAAATTGTCCTATGTATATTATACGTTTTAGAATATAATTAACAAGATAAAAAAATTTTGATAACAATATCAAAATAATATAAATATTTGTAGAGGAGCTGGTAATGTGTCTATACTGAGAAGTATATTCGGAATTTTTGTAATTTTATTTTTAGGTTATCTTCTGTCTTATGATAGGAAAAATATTAAATGGAGAACTATCATAGCTGGTTTTGCACTGCAATTTGGTTTTGCTTTTGTGGTGATGAAAACATCTGGTGGAGCTTATATTCTTGAATCCATTTCCAATGGTTTTAACAAAGTTATTGCTCAAGCTAATGAAGGAATACAATTTGTTTTCGGAGGCTTATACACTCCTGGAACTAATATTGCGTTTGTTTTTGCCTTTAATGTTCTACCTCTTATTGTTTTCTTTGGTGCTTTAATATCTGTACTATATCATCTAGGAATTATGCAACTAGTTATCAAGTATATCGGTGGTGGAATTTCAAAACTTTTAGGAACTAAAGATGCTGAATCTATTTCTGCTGCTGCAAATATTTTTTTGGGACAAACTGAAGCCCCATTAGTTATTAAACCTTATATTGCTAACTTAAGTAGATCGCAACTCTTTGCAGTATTAACTTGTGGTGTTGCATCTGTTTCAGGTTCAACTCTAGCTGCTTATGCTGCTCTTGGTGTTCCAATGAAATATTTAATTGCAGGATCTTTCATGGCTGCACCCAGTGGCTTAGTTTTTGCTAAATTAATTATGCCTGAAACTCAAGCCGACTCAGAAGATGAAAGAATTGAATTTACAAAAAGTGATTCTGTAAATGTTATCGAAGCTGCTGCAAAGGGTACTATTGACGGTATGAATATCGCTCTTGTAATAGGAGCTATCTTAATATCCTTTATTGCTTTAGTATCTTTAGTAAATATGATTTTAGGTGGAATTGGAGATTTATTTGGAATACAATTAACTCTTCAAATAATTTTAGGTTACATTTTTGCTCCTATAACTTACGCCATGGGGATTCCTTGGCATGAGGCTATCTACACAGGAAGTTTATTAGGGCAAAAGATGGTTCTTAATGAATTTGTTGCTTATGTAGATTTTACAAAAAATATAGCTGAACTTTCCGAAAAAACAATAGCTATCATGAGTTTTGCTTTACTTGGTTTTGCCAATGTTGCTTCTTTAGGGCTTCAAATTGGAGCTTTAGGTGCTATAGCTCCCAATAGAAGGAGTGAAATTGCTCAGGTAGGTATGAGAGCTGTTTTAGCAGGTTTCCTAGCTTCTCTTTTAAACGGAGTTATAGCTGGAGTATTTTTCTAAAAACTATATGTCACTTAAAAAAGATAAGAAAATTTTCTTATCTTTTTTTACTATATATTTTTAATTTTTTTTATTAACTATTGTTTTTTTAAATTTTATATTATATACTCGTACAAACAAAAATAATTAACTAGGAGGAAAAAAATGAAGAAAAAAATCAGAATACCTGATACATACGTCATTATCTTTTTTGTAGTTGTCTTTGCTGCAATACTTACTTATCTTATTCCTGTTGGTAGCTTTACCATGGATAAGATTCAATATGCTACCGAAGCCGGTATGAAAACTAGAACAGTCCCTGTTCCAGGAAGTTTTAAATATGCATTGAACGACTTAGGTGAACCACTTACTAAAGGAATTCCGCTATTCGCTGCTGGAGGCGATATGAGTGTCACTAACTACATCTTTGAAGGTCTTGTTAGTGGAGATAAATGGGGAACTGCCGTTGGTATAATTGCATTTATACTTATTACTGGTGGAGCTTTTGGTATTATTTTAAAAACTAAAGCTGTAGAAGCTGGAATATTAGATATGATTAAGAAAACTAAAGGGTCTGAAGCGCTATTGATTCCTGTTGTTTTCTTCCTATTTTCTTTAGGTGGAGCAGTATTTGGAATGGGAGAGGAAGCAATTCCTTTTGCTATGATACTTATACCTATAGTTGTTGGGATGGGGTACGATTCTATCACCGGTGTCTTTATGTGCTACATCTCAACTCAAATTGGATTTGCTACATCTTGGATGAATCCTTTTAGCGTAGCTATCGCACAAGGAGTTGCAGGGGTACCGGTTCTTTCTGGAGCCATGTTTAGAATCGTTATGTGGATATTCTTTACAGCTTTTGGAATTATCTATACTATGAACTATGCAAAAAAAATTAAAGCAAATCCTGAACTATCTATCTCTTATGAAACAGATAAATTCTTTAGAGAAGATTTTAAAGCTGATGAAGCTGACGATTTAGAATTTAAGTTTGGACATAAACTTATATTCTTAACAATATTTTTAGGTATGTCATGGATTGTATGGGGAGTTGTTTTTCACGGATATTATTTACCTGAAATAGCTGCACAGTTTACTATCATGGGTATTGTATCTGGAATTATTGGAGTTATATTTAAATTAAATAATATGACTGTCAACGATATCGCTATCTCTTTTAGAAAAGGAGCAGAAGATTTAATCGGAGCGGCTCTAGTAGTTGGAATGGCAAAAGGTATAGTTTTAGTTCTAGGGGGTATAGATGCCGGAACTCCTACAGTTTTAAATACAATACTTAATTCAGTAGCAGGAATATTGAGTGGACTACACGCCTCTGTCTCTGCAGTCGCAATGTACTTCTTCCAGTCTGTATTTAACTTCTTTGTTGTGTCAGGTTCTGGACAAGCTGCTTTAACAATGCCAATTATGGCACCACTTGCGGATTTAGTTAGTGTTCCAAGGCAAGTTGCTGTATTAGCTTTTCAACTTGGAGATGGATTTACAAATATGATTGTACCAACATCTGGTATTTTGATGGCTATTTTAGGAATTTCGAAAGTTGAATGGGGAGTTTGGGCAAAACAGCAGATAAAATTCCAAGGAATTTTATTTATACTTGGATGCGTGTTTATTGTCATAGGTGTTTTAATTAATTTTCAATAGTTATAAAAGGATAGGACATATTGTTCTATCCTAATTTTTTATCTATCTTTTGTAAATAAAAAATAAAAAAAAGATGTATCTCTACATCTTTAAAAATCTTTTAATGGCGGGAGTGACGAGGGTCGAACTCGCGACCTCATGCGTGACAGGCATGCGCTCTAACCAACTGAGCTACACCCCCATTTATGGTGGAAACAACTGGACTTGAACCAGTGACCCCCTGCTTGTAAGGCAGGTGCTCTCCCAACTGAGCTATGCTTCCTTATAGATTTTTTAGTGGTGCCCAGAGGCGGAATCGAACCACCGACACGGGGATTTTCAGTCCCCTGCTCTACCGACTGAGCTATCTGGGCATATCTTTGTAACTTTATTGTAGGCACCTTTATGGCGGAAGGTCAGAGACTCGAACTCTGAAGTCTTGCGACGCCGGTTTTCAAGACCGGTTCCTTACCAATTAGGATAACCTTCCATAATTAATGGTACCCCGTAGGGGAATCGAACCCCTGTTTATAGAGTGAAAATCTATTGTCCTTACCACTGAACGAACGGGGCAGGTGAGTGGTGGATCCAGCTGGAGTCGAACCAGCGACCACTCGGTTATGAGCCGAGTGCTCTAACCAACTGAGCTATGGATCCGTTAATGGCGTGTCTGAAGAGATTCGAACTCCTGACCCACGCCTTAGAAGGGCGTTGCTCTATCCAGCTGAGCTACAGACACATTAGATGGTGCGTCATACTGGGCTCGAACCAGTGACAACACGATTAAAAGTCGTGTGCTCTACCATCTGAGCTAATGACGCATTTTTATGGAGCGGGAGACGAGGGTCGAACTCGCGACATTCAGCTTGGAAGGCTGACGCTCTACCAACTGAGCTACTCCCGCATATTTTCCATCTTTATTATTTGATTGTTTTGGTGGCGGGGGCTGGATTCGAACCAACGACCTTCGGGTTATGAGCCCGACGAGCTGCCAACTGCTCTACCCCGCGATATATTAAGTGGTGCCTGGGGCCGGAATCGAACCGGCACGCTATCAGATAGCTCAGGATTTTAAGTCCTGTGCGTCTACCTATTCCGCCACCCAGGCTTCCTAGTTGAAGGTGCTCCTCGCTGTCACGATTTGCTGTCCCTCACGGACATTAATAATAATATCATAAATTATAAATAAAGTCAACAAGTTTTTTTATTTTTTTTAAAGTTTTTTTATTTTTCTTTAAAAGTCTTGAGTTTTCAATAATATTTTAAAGTATATCACTATACTTTTTTTATAAATTTTTCATAAATTTTTCTGGCAGGTTCTAGAATATTAAAAAAAATAAGAAAATTTATCATTTTTTTCTTATAACCTTTTAAAGTTTTAAATTCTAAAAAATAAAGTTTTTTATTGTTACCATGCCAACTCTTTCCCCACCAGTGTATACCATATGTATTTTTAGTTATTTTCTCATAGGAAAACTCCTCTGTAAAATGATATGGATAAAAATATTCATAGGGATAAACTCTTATTCCATCCTTCAACTCTATAATTTTATTCTGACCCACAAAGCCATAATCTTTTTTTAATGTATATTGAATCACTGCTGGTATCGTATATATATTGATATTCCAAATATCCTCTTCATAAAAATCCAACATTTTTTTTAAAAATATATGCCCTTTCTCTGCACCTATTATCCCTGCACTTGCTTGATTTTCATCTTCCATACCCAAAAACATTCTGTCTGATAAAAAAGAGTTTAATGATTTTAAAATCTGCATATCTGAATCTAAATAGATTCCTCCATTTTCGTATAAAACTTTAATACGGAAGTAATCAGATAAAAAAGCCCATAATTTTCTTTTATAACACTCTTTTAAAAATCTATTTTTTTCTATCTCACTATAAAAATTCAAATTATCCTCATTCCACTCTATTATCTCATAATCTGGAAGTTTTTCCCTCCATGAATTTATACATATATCCATTATATTGGGTTTTGTCCCTTTTCCTAACCAAATGTAATGTATCTTTTTTTCCATGATTCCTCCTAAAAATTAGGTATTTTTTGAGTGTTTCCTATATCTTTTCCCATCACTTTTCTCAATAAATTAGAGATTTTTGGCGCTATATAAACTAATATTTCTTCATAATTTCTATTTTTTATCCCTTTCACAGCTCTAAAAATCACTCTATAATTTCTTAGCTTCTCTTTATAATCTTTATTGTTATTTATATATCTATAGATAACAACTTTATAAAAACTTGGTAAAAGTTTTGATAATGCCTCTCTTCCATAATCGTCTGTTTTACCATATTCATTCAAAAGCATAAAACAAATCTTTTCCAAAGAGCCTATACTTTTTTCCGTTACAACACTCATTATGCTTCCGGTTCTTTGCCTATAATAGTAAAATGCAATATCAATATACTTAACTCTTCTAGCCTTTAAATATGCCATTGGAGTGAAATAACTATCCTCGTGTATTAGGCTATCATGAAAATACAATCTATTTTCACATATAAAATCCCTTCTATATATGTCATCTACAACTTCTTCTCTGAAACACTTCGTTCCCTGAAAAAGTGTTAAGAAAAATTTAGTTCCTTTCCCAGCTGTAAACTCCTTTATCTCCTGAGATCTAAATAAAGGTTCTCCAATTTTTCCAGCAGAAAAATACCTCATATTTCCAACCATTATATCTAAATCCAATTTTTTCCCCTCTTTAAAGAACATCTCAAAACCTTCAGAGTCAATTATATCATCACTATCTATAAACGATAGATATTCCCCCTTTGCATCTCTTATACCAGCATTTCTCGCTGATGATAGACCTCCATTTTCTTTATCTATAATTTTAGTTATTTTAGGATATTTTTTTTTATAATTTTTTAATATCTCTAAGCTACTATCTGTTGAACCATCATTTACTAAAATAACTTCATATTCTATATTTTTTACTCTATATATGCTGTCTAAACACTCCTCCAAAAAAGTTTCAACATTATAAACGGGTACTATAAATGTAAGTTCCATAATTTTCTCCTATATATATCTACTATTATTTTTTCATCAAACTCATCCAATATTTTTTTACGCCCATTTTTGCCCATTCTCTCTCTCTCTTCATTTGATAAACCAATAAATTTTTCAATTTTTTCTGATAAATCTACAGAATCTTTCACGTTAACTAAATACCCATTTTTATTATTTTCAATAATCTCTTTACAACCTGTTACATTTGTAGCAATTATCGGCTTTTCCATACTGGCAGCTTCCATCAAAACTTTAGAAATTCCCTCTCTATAAGATGGCAATACTACGCAGTCAGATAAGCTTATAACATTTTCTACATCCTTCCGATGTCCTAAGTACTCCAATATCCCTTCTTTTTCGTATTCAGACATTTTGCTATCATCTATACCGTTTGTGGCATTGCCTCCCAAAGCTCCTAAAAACCAAAATTTAACTTTATAATTTTTATCTTTTATTATCCTAGCAGCTTCTACATATTCCCTGACACCCTTATCATAAAAAGCTCTAGCTACCATTAAAAAAACTAACTCTTTATTTTGTTCTCTCAAAATAGGTTTAAACTTTTTTGTGTCTACTCCCTCTCCTGGAAGAATAAATATTTTTTTCTCACTCACAATATTTTCCTCTATTAAACGCTTTTTATCATCTTCATTCAAAACCCAAACCTCTTTCGAAGATTTTAAAGATATTTTATATAAAACCTTAGCTACTTTAGATATAATACCTCCCTCAACAAAAGAATAGCCTAGTCCTGTCAAAACAGCAACACTTGGAATATTTGCACATTTAGCTGCCAAACTTCCATAGATATTCGGTTTTATTGTATAATGAAAAATAATATCAGGCTTTTCTTCTCTATAAATTTTTTTCAACTGTAAAAATAGCTGAAAATCCTTTATAGGATTTATTCCTCTTAAACTTAATTCTATCGAAATATGTTTTATTCCCAACTCTTTTGGAAAATCTATTCTGGAATCTTTGGGAGCTATCGCTACAACTTCATGACCGTCATCTATTAACGCTTTTATAACTCCATATCTAAATATATATATATCCCAAAGTACATTTGCAGTAAAAAATATTTTTAGTTTTTTCATAGATACCTCTCAATTAATATTGTATTAATAGCTCTTTTCCATAGCTTTCTTTTAAGTATTTCTTACTTTCAATCAATTCCTGTTCTCTCTTTTCATAATCTAACTCATTAAAAATAGCATTTTTATATCTATAATTTATCTTATTCCCTGGAAAAGTTATACTTTTATATATTCTACCTAAACATAAAACCCATATAATTCCTATTAGAACCTTTTTATTTTCCACGTTCTCTATCGCTCTTGTTAAAACTAACCAAGCACCATAAGTAAATAGTATACCCACTCTCAATGAAACTATCGAAAGTTCCGAAGTGAAAAGAAATATACCAATCCAAACATATGCACTATTTTTTATAATCCTATTTTTTTCATAATTATAAGCTAAGAAAAATACTATTGCTCTTTCCAGATAAAATAGATTTACTCCTCTCATTAATTCTTTAGGAATCACTTCTTTATAATTGAGTAATTTGCTTTCTAAAACTTCGGGTAAAAATGCATAATCCAATTGGAAAATCAAGTGAAAAAATTTAAAATCTAGTATATAATAGATACTTCCCAATATAAAGGCACCTATTACAACTTTATTTTTATAATTGTAGTTTAAAATAAAATACATTGGTAAATACAATACTGCACTTGTGTGAAATAAAATTCCTAATAAATTTAGCGATAAAAATGGAATTACTTTTCTTTCCTCTATATATCGCATAGAAAACAAAAATAAAACAATTGCTTTCATGTTTCTCAATAATTCAACTTCTATATGTAGTCCCTGAAGACTAAAAAATATTGCAAATGCCATTATTGGGTATTTACAGTATTTTTTAAATACAAAATATAAAACTATAAAATCAATCATTGTTGTTATAAATTGATAAAAAATATAGTTTTTAAAAATACCTTTAATTAAAAATGTATAAAACATATAACCTTTTTCATAAGTATATGCTGAATTCATAAAAGATGGATAGTAAAAGTACCAATCCCATCCTAAAAATCCTCTTGTTCCCAAAAATAAAATTAAAAAAACAACAATTCCTTTTAAAATGTTTTCTTTTAAAATTTTATTTTCTGAAAAAACATCATAAATTCCTAATACTAATAATACTAAAGCCACGGATATAAAAATCATTTCATTTCCTCTTTATAGACATCTATATATTTTTTAGCAGTCTCTTCAATTGAATATGTTAAACTTTTTTTTATTCCAGCCTTACTTTTTTCATAATAAAATCTAGAATTCTCTAAACTTGTAATTTTTTCAACAAGATCATCCACATCTCCCAATTTAAAGAGAAGACCGCTATCTCCAACAATGTCGGCTAGTCCCTCTATATCACTCACTACAGTAGGTGTTCCCGTTGCCATAGCCTCTAATGCACTCAATCCAAAGCCTTCAAAATTAGAGGATTGTATAGCTATATCACTTCTTTTTAAAAGTGTGGCAACAGAATTAGAATACCCTAAAAACTGGACCCTATTACTTAAGTTTAGCATTAAAACTTCTCGCTTCACAGCCTCTTGAGTCTCACCTTCACCTACCAAAGTTAACATATAGTCTTTGGGTAACTTTTCCATTGCTCGTACCACTGTCAGATGATCTTTTGATGGATGAAATCTCGAAATCATTATCATATTATTACCTTTTCTTTCTTTAGGTTTCCCTATAAATGCTCTCAATGAAACTCCATTAGGTATAACTTCTACCTTTTTTACACTCAGTTCCACCCATTTAACGAGCTCTTTAGCGGTAGCTTCAGAAATTGCTATTACTTTAACATACGATTTATATATAAATTTATCTAAAAACTTATATATCCATTTTTCTCTTCTCCTATTGTGAGTACTGTGCTCTGTCGTAATGTACACCACTTTTTTATTTAAGTATTTTGCCACACTCGTCCAAATCTGTGCATGTACAAGGTGAGCGTGGGCAATAGTATACCCGTTTTCTTTTATTATTTTGGCTATTTCAAAAGGATTTTTTAAACTAAATTTGTTATTAGGTTTTAAAGTATAAACTTTTATTCCTCTTTTTCTATACTCCTCTAAAAATTTTTCACCTTTAGTATCTAAAACCAATAGATCAACCTCTATTCCTTGTTTTTTTTGAGCTGGAATTAAGTCTAATAATAACTTTTCTGCCCCACCTAATTCCAGTGATGTTATTATGTGAAGTACCTTCATTTAATTCTCCTCTTCCCTTTTCCAATCATAGTATAACACTTGGAAAAATCTAATTAAAAACTTTATCTTATTTTTAATTGGAATTTTTTTTTTCAACATATACCGGTAATACAACTTCAATCCCTTAGGATTATTTTTCATAATTTCATTAAATCTTCTGGTATAGCCATCATTCAAATATTGATAGTAATATATTCCTTTATCTATATATCTAAATATATAATTTTCTCCCATTTGATTCCAAATATAACCTTCTGGAACAAACTTTTCATTTTTTATCTCTGGAAATGGATACTCTCTCATTATGGAACTTTTTACCACTTCAGCTTTATCTCCCAAGATTTTTTTATTATAAAATATATCCAGTGGATTGCTATCTATTTGATCTTCTCCGAATGTTTCATTTTTTCTTACAATTTCTCCATTATCAAAGACCTCAACTTTTCTAAACACCATCCCTGCATAATCATTTGGTAGTGTCACAACTTCCTCTTCTATTGTTTCTATCGCTTTTTCACTCAAATAATCATCACTGTCCACAATAAAGAAAAACTCTTTTTTAGCCAAAGAAACTCCTATATTTATAGCTCTCATTTTTCCACCATTTTTTACTTTTTTATACACTATTGGAATCTCATTCTCATCTATAAACTCTTTTATTAACTTCTCTGTTCCATCATTCGAACCATCATCTACAACTATCCATTCAAAGTTTTTCACCGTTTGATTTTTTAAGCTTCTATACAATCTCCTCAGTGTTTCTTCCCTATTATAGGTGGGTGTAAATACAGTTATCATTACGTTTACCTTCCTTTTCCAAAAACAACTGTTTTTAAAGTTTTAAATAGAATCATTATATCTAAGCATAAGCTATAACATTTTATATAATATAAATCATATTCTAATTTATTTTTTGCATCTTCAACTGTTGCACCATACGGATACATAACTTGTGCCCAGCCGGTAAGTCCCGGCTTCACCATATGCCTTAACCCATAGTATGGAATTTGTTTCTCCAATTCTTTTATAAAAACCATTCTTTCAGGTCTTGGACCAATAAAACTCATATCTCCCCTAATTACATTTAGAAGTTGAGGTAATTCGTCAATTCTTGTT
This sequence comes from Cetobacterium sp., assembly GCF_977044495.1. Classification (NCBI taxonomy): domain Bacteria; kingdom Fusobacteriati; phylum Fusobacteriota; class Fusobacteriia; order Fusobacteriales; family Fusobacteriaceae; genus Cetobacterium; species Cetobacterium sp. Next base: position 41,505 of record NZ_CDRRQU010000020.1, read on the forward strand.
TTCCTCATAAAATTTCCAAATTTTGTAACTCTTGGATCATTTTTTTGAGCCCATTTTGCTCCATCCTTCTCTGCATCTTGTCTCATACTTCTAAATTTATATACAGGAAACTCTCTCTCATTTTCTCCAACTCTATCTTGAGAATAAATAATAGGACCTGAACTTTCTAATTTAACAATTATAGCAGCAACTATCATAATTGGAAAAGTTAATACTCCTATTACAAGTGACATTCCAATATCAAAAACTCTTTTTACTTTATTTTGAAATCTGCTTCTTAAAATTTCAAACCCATAGGCATTTAACAACCACTCCTCATTTATATATGAGACTTCAATTTTTTTTTCAATTTCTAACATATAATCTAAATATCCCATCACATGAGTATTTCTTAATTTTATTTTCAATATTTTTTCTATCTCTTTTTCTTCTAACTTTATTTTTCCTAGCAATAGTAATTTTATATTATTAACTTTTACAAATTCTTCCAGTTTTTCTATATTATCAGTGAAGTCGATATACCTATATCCTTCTAACTTTTCTATACTTTTTTCTAAATTATTCTTTAGCTCTCCATCTCCGTAAATTGTAACTGGTTTAACTCTATAGATAATTATATTTATAACTGTTCTTAAAAAAATTGTAATTGTAGTAAATAAAATAAAAAATATAACTAGCCAAAAATCCCAGCTTATTAAGAACCAAATAAGAAAGAATACAAAATTTATCCCAATTACAGTTATATAATTTTTTATAGAATATTTAGGAACATCAAAGTTCATCAAATCAAATGTATATAATCCCAACATTATAAAGGAAAATACACCAACTCCTATAATACTTGTTTCTAAGGATAATCCAAGTAGATTTATTAATATCGAAAATAAAATACCTAAAATACCTATATAAAATACTCTTAACATTAATTTTCACTATCTCCTTCATAAAGAATAGTCCTTTCTCCATCCTCTATTATATTTTCATCAGCTCCATTTTTATCATAAAATATAATTGCTTTAAATACCTCATCTTTAGAATCCAATCCATATTCAGAGAATAGAGCAGTTGGATAAGTCACATCTCTATAGGACACAACTGTTAAGATGTTATTGTTTCTAACTAGGTATTTAGTCTTTCTATTTTTGCTCGCTATATCCCCATCCTCTCTACCAATTCTTCCAAGTATTTTTCCTAAAATATTTAATCTAAATTTATCCTCGTCATTCTTTACTTCCCAAATACCTGAATCCTCTTTTTCAATTTTAACTTTTCTCATCTCTTTTCCAGTTTTTAAAATATACCTAATATTCCCCATACTATCAAAAGTAAATGGTAAACCCTCATCTTTCAAATTATAAGATGCCAAATTAAAACCCGGTTGAATACTTCCAGGTACCCTTTTTTCTATATAAATTGCTGGTAATTTATCGTCTATTGGGATTGTTTTTAATTTCAATTTCTTACTTTTTATAACTTTTTTATCACTTGGATTCAATTGTTCAATCAGAACTATATTTTCCGATTTTGGGTATAATCCCACTATGGGTAAAATATCTCCAGAAGTATACTTTTTTTCGTAACTAAAATTAGGCATACCTCCCATACCCATTACTGTTACTTTTAATAAATCACTCTTATTGACAGGCTCATATTTCATTCCATAAGCAAGTGGCGTTCTCCCGTATGGGTTATATCTTAAAAATGGTTCTTCAAATGTATATTGTTTTTCTTCGTATTCTTTTTTTAACTCCTTTTCATATTTTTCATCTTGTACGTATAAATCACCATATAAAGCAGCCTTTCTAATATCAAATCCCTCTAACATCTCTTCTATCTCTATTGCTAAAACTGGATTTACATTTCCTATTTTATAAAGAGTTTTACTTATTTCAACTGTTTCCTCTAAATTATATTTTTTTATATCTTTCTTTTCTACAAATTCCACAGTTATAGGAGATTTTGATAAAATCTCGCTTATTTCTATTAATTTTTCTTCTGAAAGTTGGTCAAAAGTATCTTTGCTATTTCTTATTGGTAATAACTTTATTATTCTATCTTTGATTTTTATAACCTCAGGTCTATTTTCAATGGTTTTAATACTGTGATCAAAGTTATTTTTTATTAAATCCTCTTTAAAATATTTACCCAACTCTGGTGATAGTAAACTCAAATCCTTTAGTCCTTTTATAACTTTTGCGTTCTCAAGAGCTTTATTGTAATCTTTATTTTCCAGATAAAAAGTAATATCGGGATTATTTAAAAAATAAACCAATTTTCCATCTTTTAGGATAGAAGCTGCCATTCCCATCTTATCTGGAGACAAACTCTCTAAAATTCTTTTTAACTTATTATCTTTTAATTTTATATCAAAAATTTTCGCATTTTTTTTCTTTTCACTGTTCTCATATATTTTAGAAATATTTTTATTGTTTTTTAATATACTTTCTATTTTTTTTCTATTGAATAACAACATAAATCCTATTACTATTATTAATATAGAGACCACTATTACTATCACTCTATCTTTTTTTATCATCTTTTACTTTATTCACCTCGTTTTTAAATTTTTACTCTCTATTATTATACACTATATCGAATTAATTGCATAAAAAAAAGAGCTAAAAAGCTCTCTAAATTTAAACTTTTCCAAAAAATAAAAAAATGGCGCTTCTTGCTGGGCTCGAACCAGCGACAACACGATTAACAGTCGTGCGCTCTACCAACTGAGCTAAAGAAGCACATTTTTTAAGATTGGCAACTTCCTATCCTCCCAG
>NZ_CDRRQU010000021.1:0-40465 GCF_977044495.1 Cetobacterium sp.
GATAGGAAGTTGCCAATCTTAAAAAATGTGCTTCTTTAGCTCAGTTGGTAGAGCGCACGACTGTTAATCGTGTTGTCGCTGGTTCGAGCCCAGCAAGAAGCGCCATTTTTTTATTTTTTGTAAAAAAGATAAAAAAATTAACTTTAAATTCTAATCTTCTAAATTGACAAAGTTAATATTTTATGATACACTTATATAGTTATTAAAACGAATATTCCGCTTTAATGGAATATTAAATGAATATTCAGGGAGGCTAAAATGAAAGAAAAATTAATTCAATTAGTAGAGCAAAATTACTTAAGAAACGATATTCCAGAATTCAAAGCTGGAGATACTATCGGAGTTTACTACAAAGTTGTAGAGGGTAACAAAGAAAGAATACAGTTATTCGAGGGTGTAGTAATTAGAGTAAATGGTGGAGGAATTGCAAAAACTTTCACAGTTAGAAAAGTAACTGGAGGAGTTGGAGTGGAGAGAATAATTCCTGTAAACTCACCTATGATTGATAAGATTGAAGTTTTAAAGATTGGAAAAGTAAGAAGATCAAAACTTTACTACTTAAGAGAACTTTCTGGAAAGAAAGCAAGAATCAAAGAGATCAGAAAGTAAGATTTCTAAGGCTAAGGAAGAACAATTCCTTAGCTTTTTTCTTTTTTTTGTGTTAAAATATAAACAAACTGACTAAAGGAGTGGATTTTATGAACAGAGAAAATATAATTTTGAATACGATATTTTATGTAATTTTAACAGCATTTTTTATATATATATTTATAAAAGAAAAAAAAATTGTTGCTAAAATAGATAAAAAAAGAACTATATTTGAAAACTATCTTGTTAATAAGTTTAATTTAAGTGGAAAAAAATCTGAAAAAGTTTTGAGAAAAACTATTAAATTAGTTGAAAGTTTGGGAAGTGCTTTAATTTTAGTTTTAATTATTCAAAAATTTTATATAGGAAACTTTTTAGTTCCAACAGGATCAATGATACCAACAATAGTACCTAAAGATAGACTTTTTGGAAATATGGTCATATATAATTTTAAAGCTCCAAAGAGAGAGGATATAATTGTTTTTAAAGAACCTATTGAAGATAAAGTTCTATATACAAAAAGGTTGATGGGATTGCCGGGAGAAAAAGTTCAGATAAAATATGATAGATTATTCATAGATGGGAAAAAAGTATCCGATAGAGAATATACTCCATTGGGGGAGTTAAGTTATAACGAGTGGATAGTTCCTAAAAAAGGGGATACGATAACAATTGTACCGGGACAAAATTATAATGTTGCATTCGAAAAAGAAAATATCGATATAGCAAAAGTTCAAACACTTTTGAAGGAGAATGGAGCATACGTATCTCAATTATTACCAGATGTAAAATTTTTAGTGAATGGAGTTCCAACAGGTATGATACTTGATTTTATACATGATCAAGAAATTTTAAATAAGTTATTGCAAGGGGAGACAGTAACAAGAACTTTAGATGAAGATTATTATCTTGCTTTAGGAGACAATACAAATGGTAGTTATGATTCGAGAATGTGGGGATTTGTAAAAGATAGCAGAATTAAAGGAAAAGCTCTTGTGAGATTTTGGCCATTAAATAGAATAGGATTGCTAAAGTAGAATATGATTATTGTACTAGATAAAGATGACAAAGAAAAGTTAAGAACAATTAGTTTTTTAGAAAAAGATATATTTGCAGAGAGTTACTATCCATTTGAAAGTTTGAAGGAGATGGCAGCGAATACCGAGTACAAAATTTTAATTTTTGATGAAGATGTGAAAGGATACTTAATTTTACATGATTCATATGATGTTTATGAGATAATGAAGATAGCTGTAAGGAAAGAGTTTAGGAATAAAAAAATAGCTGAAAAATTAATAAATTTTTATTTAAATAATTATAAACAAAATTTATTTTTAGAAGTTAGAGAGAGTAATAATGTAGCAATATCTTTCTATAGGAAAATAGGATTTATAGGTGTAGGAAAGAGAAAAAACTACTATTCTAATGGAGAAACTGCAATTTTAATGTCGTTAGAAAGAAATTAATATATATTTAGGAGGAAAACTTATAATGAACAAAGAAATCTATTCGAATCCTTTAGCAGAAAGATATAGCTCAAAGGAGATGCTAGAAATATTTTCACCAAAATTCAAATTTTCGACTTGGAGAAAGTTGTGGTATACCTTAGCTGAAACTGAAAAGGAGCTTGGGCTTGCTATTACAGATGAGCAATTGGCAGAGATGAAAGCTAATATAAATAATATTGATTATGAACTGGCTGATGAAATGGAAAAGAAGTTTAGACATGATGTAATGGCTCATGTACATACGTTTGGGACAATAGCTCCAAAGGCTATGCCGATAATTCACTTAGGAGCAACGAGTGCTTATGTTGGAGATAATACAGATTTGATTCAGATAAAAGAAGGTTTAAATATTTTAAAAAAGAAACTAATTAATGTAATGGATAGCCTTGCAAAGTTTTCTAATGAATATAAAGATTTACCAACACTAGGATTTACACATTTTCAAGCTGCACAGCTAACAACGGTTGGTAAGAGAGCTACACTTTGGTTGCAAAGTTTGATTTTAGATTTGGAGGAGTTGGAGTTTAGACAAGATACTTTAAGGTTTAGAGGAGTAAAAGGGACTACTGGAACACAAGCATCTTTTCAAGAATTATTTAATGGTGACTATAAGAAGGTAAAAGAGTTGGATGAAAAAGTTGCAGAAAAGATGGGATTTAACAAAAGATTTTTGGTGACAGGACAGACGTATGATAGAAAAATTGACTCTGAAATATCTAATTTACTAAGTAATATAGCCCAATCGGCACATAAATTTACAAATGATTTGAGGCTGTTACAGCATTTGAAAGAGATAGAGGAGCCATTTGAAAAGAATCAAATAGGTTCGTCAGCAATGGCATATAAAAGAAATCCAATGAGAAGTGAAAGAATATCATCTTTGGCAAAGTTTGTTATAGCTTTACAACAAAGTACAGCTATGACTGCGTCGACTCAGTGGTTTGAGAGAACACTTGATGATTCAGCAAATAAAAGGTTAGCACTACCTCAAGCTTTTTTAGCAGTGGATGCAATATTGATTATTTGGAAAAATATATTGGAAGGATTAGTAGTTTATCCTAAAATGATAGAAAAACATATAATGGCGGAACTTCCATTTATGGCAACAGAGTACATAATAATGGAAGGTGTAAAAAAAGGTGGAGATAGACAAGAACTTCACGAATTAATAAGAGTTCATTCAATGGAAGCAGGGAAGCAGGTTAAAGTTGAAGGATTAGAAAATGATTTGATTGAAAGAATTATCAATGATGTATCTTTTGATATAGATAGAGAAAAATTGATGGAAATTTTAGATCCTAAGAACTTTATAGGGTTTGCTCCGGCACAGGTTGTAGATTTCTTGGAATCAGAAGTGTATCCTATTCTTGAAAAAAATAAAGAATTACTAGGTATGAACACTGATTTAAAGGTGTAGTATGACAGATAAAAGAAGGAGATATTTAACAGGACTTGTGTTATTAGCTCTATATTTATCACTGATAGAAACACTTATTCCAAAACCGTTTCCTTGGATAAAGTTAGGATTGGCAAATATTGCAACAATAGTAGCTTTAGAAAAATTTGATGAAAAAATGGCAATAGAAATTTTATTGCTTAGGGTTTTCATTCAAGGAATGATGTTGGGGACATTATTTTCACCAAGCTTTATAATAAGTTTGATTTCAGGAGGGGCTAGTACCCTCTTGACCATTTTATTGTTTAGACATAGAGAGAATCTATCGCTGATAGCTATTTGTATAGCAGGTGCTTTTGCCCATAATTTAACACAACTTATAGTCGTTTATTTTTTACTTTTTAGAAACATTAGCATCATGAGTAAGTCAATTTTTATATTTATTTGGGGATTTTTATTTATGGGGTGTATTTCTGGACTGATAACAGGGTATATATGTGAAAAACTACAACTTAGAAGGGAGAGAAAATTACAATGAGAAAATATTTTGGAACAGATGGAATAAGGGGAGAAGCCAACAAGGAATTAACCGTAGAATTAGCATTAAAATTGGGTTATGCATTAGGTTATACATTAAAAAAGCAGTATCCAGATAAAAAAAGAATTAGAGTAATAATGGGGTCTGATACAAGAAGATCGGGATATATGTTGAGATCAGCATTAACAGCAGGTTTGAATTCAATGGGAATAAATATAGACTTTGTTGGAGTTATCCCAACTCCAGGAGTGGCGTATTTAACAGAGAAGAGTACAGCAAAAGCTGGAATAATGATATCAGCTTCTCACAATCCGGCAAAAGATAATGGAATAAAAATCTTTTGGGAAGATGGATATAAATTACCAGATGAAGTGGAGTTAGAAATAGAAGAGTTAATGGATAATGTGGAGGAGATTACAAAAAATCCTATTGCAGGAGATGAAGTTGGAAGATTTACTTATGCAGAGGATGAGTATTATTTATATAGAGATCATGTAATTTCAACAGTGAATGGTGATTTTTCAGGGATGAAGATTATTTTAGATGCAGCTAATGGTTCAGCTTATAGAGTGGCAAAAGAAGTATTTTTAGCTCTAGGTGCAGAGATAGTTGTAATAAATGATGCCCCAAATGGTAAGAATATAAATGTAAAGTGTGGATCAACACACCCGGAGATATTGTCTAAAGTTGTTATGGGATATGAAGCGGATTTAGGTTTAGCCTTTGATGGAGATGCGGATAGATTAATTGCTGTGGATAAACACGGAAATATAGTTGATGGAGATAAAATTATTGCGGTGCTAGCTTTAGGAATGAAAAATAAAGGAAAGCTAAAAAATAATGAAGTTGTAACAACTGTAATGAGTAATATGGGATTTGAAAGTTATTTATCAGATAAAGGTATCAAATTGATTAGAGCTAATGTTGGAGATAGATATGTTCTTGAAAAAATGAAAGAGCTAGGTGTAAATATTGGTGGAGAGCAATCTGGGCATATAATACTTTCAGATTTTGGAACTACAGGAGATGGGGTGTTGACATCTGTTAAATTGGTGGAAGCAATAAGAGACTCAGGAAAAGCTTTAGATGAACTAGTCAAAGAGATTGTAGATTGGCCTCAACTTCTAATAAATGTGAAAGTGGATAACAGCAAGAAAAATCTTTGGAACAAAAATGAAGCGATAGTTAAGTTTATAGAGGAAAAAGAGTTAGAGATGGCAGGATTGGGAAGAGTATTAGTAAGAACATCTGGAACGGAGCCAATAGTGAGAGTAATGGTTGAAGGTAAAGAGAGTGCAGTAGTTGATAGAGTAGCTAAAAAGATTGCTGGAGTTGTTGAAAAAGAGTTGATCTAGGAGAGGAAAATGTATTATAAGAATTTTTCGAAAGTTTATGATAAGTTTATGAAGCATTGTGATTACAATGAATGGAGTGACTTAATAAAAAGTAAAATAAAAGAATCGGGAGTTGAGGGTAAAAAATTACTTGATTTAGGGTGTGGAACTGGAGAAACTCTACTTAGATTAAAAGATGATTTTGATTGTTCTGGACTAGATTTGTCTGCAGATATGTTGACAATAGCCAATAAAAAATTAAAAAATAAAAACGTAAAATTATATTTAGGTGATATGAGAGAGTTTAATACAGGTGAAACATATGATATAATACTGTCACTTTTCGATACAGTGAATCATTTAACTTCACTAAAAGACTTAGATGAGTTAATGAAGTCAATTTATGATAATCTAAATCCTGGTGGTGTTTATATTTTTGATGTTATAAATCGAGAATTTATGGATAAGATGTTTCCAGGTGGACTATATTATGATGATAGAAAAGATATGACTATTATTTGGGAACATTTTAGAGAGAAAGAATTAGATATTATTGAAGCAGTCTATTTTATTAAAAATAGAGCAGGACATTATGAGAAATTGAAAGAACTATACGAGAAGAGAATATTTGAAGAGTTCGAAATTAGAAAAATTATTGAAAAAAATAATTTAAACTTGTTAAGTATTGGTAAAAATGATAGAATAGCGGGGGAAAGATTTTTTTACATGGTAAAAAAATGAGTTTATATCTTAAGGAAGTGAAAATTAAGATGTTTTTTAATAAAGATTTTATGCATTATTTTTCACTGCTAGGGTTCTTAGGATTTGTAATAGTCGGAAATATAGGGGCTTTTATTTTCATTTACAAATTGATAGAAAAATATTTTTTAAAAAGCACACCATTATTTATTTGTTTCGTTATAATCGGTGTATTTAGTGCATTTTATAACGCTTATAAACTAATAATGAAAAAATAAGGTTGAGTGATATATGGATGAGTTAAAAAAAATAATAAAACGTGGAATTATAACTGCTTTTGTAATTTTAGTATATGGAATATTATCAAGAAATAAATATGTCTATATTGGTATGTTTTCAGGAGCGATTTTATCAGTAGTTGGCTTTTATATGATATGTCTTGATGCAAAAGCAAGTTTAGCTTCGAACTCTCCATTTAAAGTTGGAGTAATAGGATATTTGAAAAGATATTTTTTATACGGGATATTCCTAGCACTGGCTACAAAATTTTATGGTTTTCCAATGTTGGTTAGTGGAGTTATAGGATTATTGAATATTAAAATCAATATTTTGGCTATAACTTTATTTAACAATATAAAAAAGTTTAAATCTAAGTATTTAAAATAAACTATTGAAAGGAGGCGAAACTTATGAGAATAGGACCAATAGAGTTTATTACCCCCCCATTGGTAGAAGGGCCTGCAATAATGTTTTATGTACCACTACCGCATTTCTTACACCAGATTCCGTTTTCTATGGAGTACGCTGATGGGAAATTCGGATTGCCAGTTACAATTACTGTAATTAGTACGTGGTTTGTAATATTAGTGTTGACACTTTTATTTAAAATGGGAACAAAAAAATTAGAGATGATTCCGGGAAGAGCACAAGTTGCAGCTGAATCAGTTTATGAGTTTTTACATGGGATTATTCATCAAATGTTGGGAGGATGGACAACAAAGTATTTTTCATATCTAGCGACACTGTTTTTATTTATACTAGGATGTAACTTACTGATGTTTGCACCAATTCCTTGGGGAAGTTTTGAAGATGGAATGTTTGTTATAGGACCCGCATTTAGAGCACCAACAGCTGATCTTAATACGACAGTTGGACTGGCTATGTTAACTACATTTACATTTTTAGGAACTAGCATAAAATTAAATGGTATACTAGGATATTTTAAAGGATTATTAGAACCTATGCCATTTATGCTACCTATCAATATAGTAGGAGAACTAGCAAAACCAACAAATATTTCTATACGTTTGTTTGGAAATATGTTTGCAGGAATGGTAATAATGGGACTTATTTACAAGGCAGCACCAATGGTTATTCCAGCACCATTACATCTTTATTTTGATATATTTAGTGGAGTAGTACAAAGTTTTGTATTTTTAATGCTAAGTATGGTATATATTCAGGGTTCATTAGGGGATGCAGAATGTCCCAATGATAAATAAAAACTAGCAAGATTAAATTTTAAAATAACTAGGAGGTAAATAATTATGGATTTAATGTTAGCAAAAACTATAGTATTAGCAGCATCAGCAATAGGAGCAGGATGTGGAATGATCGCAGGTATAGGACCAGGAGTTGGACAAGGATATGCAGCTGGTAAGGCAGTTGAAGCAGTAGCTAGACAACCAGAGGCTAAGGGAGATATTATTTCTACAATGGTACTTGGACAAGCGGTATCAGAGTCAACAGGTATCTATTCATTAGTAATTGCATTAATCTTACTATATGCTAACCCATTTGTAGGAATGTTAGGATAATTTCTTTAAAATACATCAAATACTTTTAGGAAGGAGGTAGAAGACTTGGCACCAACAAATATGCCTGCAGTATCGATAGATATCAACATGTTTTGGCAAATAATAAACTTCTTCATTTTAGTGTTTATATTTAATAAATACTTTAAGGCTCCATTAATGAAGTTAATGGATACAAGAAAAGAGAAGATTGCAGCTGAATTCTCAGAAGCTCAAAAGAACAATGAGGACTCTGCATTAAAAAATAAAGAAGCTCAAAAAATACTAAAAGACGCTAAAGATGAAGCTACAAAAATAGTTCAATTAGCAGAAAAGAAAGCTGACGAAAGAAAAGAGATTATTATCTCGGAAGCGACTGTTCAAAGAGATAAGATGCTTAAATCAGCAGAGCTAGAGATTCAAAAGATGAAAAGTGCAGCTAAAAAAGAGCTAGAGGTTGAAATGAACCAGTTAGCAGTAACATTAGCTGAGAAGATAATAAAAGAGAACTTTAACTCTGATTTAGAAGCTGCCCTAGCTGACAAATTTATAGATGAGGTAGGGGGAGTAAAATGATAGGAAACCAAATAGGTAAAAGATATGCAAAAGCGATATATGAAGTTGCTATGCAAAAAAATGAAGTTAAATCAGTATACAATGTATTAAACGCTGTAATGGAACTTTATAAAACAGATGTTGATTTCAAAAATTTTATAACTCATCCTCTAATTAAAGAGAGTGAAAAAAAAGAAGTTTTAAAAAAAATGTTCTCAGATTCTAATGACGGACTGGAAATTCTTTTTTATATTTTAGAAAAAGGAAGAATTTCGGATATTAGAGAGATTGTAGCTGAATATGTTAAATTAGATTATGCAAAAAATCAAATTTTAGATGTTGAAGCTACATTTGCAGTTGCTTTAAGTGATGAGCAAAAAGAGAAACTTTCTAAAAAACTTGAGAATAAAACAGGTAAAAAGATAAAGCTAGTAGTTAATGTAGATAAATCTCTAATAGGTGGAGGAATTATCAAAATAGGTGATGAGGTAATAGACGGAAGTATCCGTAGACAATTAGAAACTCTAACACAAAAATAAAAAACTACTTGTAAAATTAGGAGGTGTAATCAGTTGAAAATCAGACCAGAAGAAGTAAGTAATATAATCAAAACTGAGATCGAGAACTACAAAAAGAGTCTTGATGTCAAAACTTCAGGTTCTGTATTAGAAGTAGGAGACGGTATCGCTAGAATCTACGGATTGAGCAGTGCGAAAGCGGGAGAGCTTTTAGAGTTTCCTCACGGAATAACAGGAATGGTTCTAAACCTAGAAGAGGATAATGTAGGAGCAGTTATACTAGGAGACTATACAAAGATTAAAGAGGGAGACGAGGTTAAGGCTACAGGAAGAATTGCCTCAGTTCCAGCTGGAGAGTCTTTATTAGGAAGAGTAGTTAATGCTCTAGGAGAGCCAATTGATGGAAAAGGTGAAATAAAATGTGAAAAATACATGGAGATAGAAAGAAAAGCTTCAGGTATTATCTCAAGAAAACCAGTATTTGAACCTTTACAGACAGGAATTAAGTCAATAGACGGAATGGTGCCTATCGGTAGAGGGCAAAGAGAGCTTATTATAGGAGATAGACAAACTGGTAAAACAGCAGTTGCTATTGATGCAATTTTAAATCAAAAAAATACAGGAGTAAAATGTATCTATGTTGCGATTGGGCAAAAAAGATCAACTGTTGCACAGATTGTTAAAAGATTAGAAGATGCAGGAGCTATGGAATATACTATAGTTGTTGCGGCAACGGCATCTGAACCAGCACCTTTACAATACTTAGCACCATATTCAGGAGTAGCTATGGGTGAGTACTTTATGGATAAAGGAGAGGCAGTTTTAATAGTATATGATGATCTTTCAAAACATGCGGTGGCGTATAGAGAGATGTCTTTGTTATTAAAAAGACCACCTGGAAGAGAAGCTTATCCAGGAGACGTATTCTATCTTCACTCAAGATTGCTTGAAAGAGCTGCAAAATTATCTGATGAATTAGGTGGGGGATCAATAACTGCTCTACCGATAATAGAAACTCAAGAGGGAGACGTATCGGCGTATATTCCTACAAACGTTATCTCAATAACAGATGGACAGATATTCCTTGATGCTCAACTATTTAACTCTGGATTTAGACCAGCAATAAACGCTGGAATATCTGTATCAAGAGTTGGAGGAGCTGCACAGATTAAAGCTATGAAACAAGTTGCTGCTAAAGTTAAGTTAGAGTTAGCTCAATATACTGAGTTACTAACATTTGCACAATTTGGATCAGATTTAGATAAAGCTACAAAGGCTCAACTTGAAAGAGGACATAGAATTATGGAAGTATTAAAACAACCACAATACAATCCTTATCCAGTTGAAGAGCAAGTGGTATCATTCTTTACTGTAATCAATGGATTTTTAGATGATATTGCTATTGCAGATGTAAGAAGATTCGAAAAAGATTTACTTACTCAGTTGAGAAATACAACAACTATTTTAGATGAAATTGCAGAAAAGAAAAGCTTAGATAAAGAGCTTGAAGCTAAAATGAGGGAAGCAATAATAGCGTTCAAAAAGAATTTTAATTAGAGAGAGGTGGGCACATGGCTGGAACTAGAGAGATAAAAAATAGAATAAAAAGTGTTCAGTCTACTCACCAAATTACAAAGGCCATGGAAATTGTTTCCACTACTAAATTTAAAAAGTTCTCATCAATAGTAGCTCAATCAAAACCGTATTCAGAAAGTATAGCTAAAATATTACAAAATATTGCAGCTGGAGTAAAGAGTGAAAGACACCCACTTTTTGACGGTAGAGAAGTTGTAAAAAAAGTTGGAGTTGTTGTTATGAGTTCTGATAGAGGACTGGCAGGAAGTTTTAACAGTAATACATTAAAAGCACTGGATAGACTAATTGCTGAAAATAGTGGAAAACAGGTCTCTGTAATTGCAGTTGGAAAGAAAGCTAAAGAATACTGTGCTAAAAGAAATTATGATGTAAAAGCTGAGTATATACAATTAATCCCAGAAACTATGTTTGACAAAGCAAAAGAGATTAGTGAGAATATCGTAGAATATTATTATAATAATATTTTTGATGAAGTATATGTAATATACAACAAATTTGTATCAGCTTTAGCAAGTGATTTAACAGTAAGTAAATTAATTCCTATAGAAAGAGCAAAAGGAACAGAGAATAAAGCTTATATATTTGAGCCTTCTCCAGAAGAGATTTTGTCATCTCTACTGCCAAAGTATCTAAATATAGAGTTATATACAGCTTTACTGGACAATGCTGCAAGTGAGCATTCTGCGAGAAAAAATGCGATGAAAAGTGCGACAGATAACGCTGAGGATATGATAAAGGAACTAACTTTAGAGTACAATAGAAGAAGACAGGCATCAATAACTCAAGAGATATCAGAGATTGTTGGTGGAGCAGCGGCACTAAATTAAGAATAATGAGGAGGCAATAGTGGAAAACAAAGGTACACTTACCCAAATAATAGGTCCTGTTGTAGACGTTAAGTTCGATGATAAGTTGCCTGAGATTTACAACGCTTTAAAAGTAATAGGTGAGAATGGAAAAGAGGTAGTTCTTGAAGTTCAACAACATCTAGGGAATAACGTTGTAAGAACAGTAGCAATGGATGCTACTGAAGGGTTACAAAGAGGTATAGAAGTAACGGATACAGGATCACCAATAACAGTTCCAGTAGGAAAAGCTGTTTTGGGAAGAATTTTAAATGTTTTAGGAGAGCCAGTGGACGAAGCTGGTCCAGTGGTAACAGATGAGCATTTACCTATACATAGAGAAGCACCAAACTTTGATGAGCAAGGAACAGAAGTAGAGATATTTGAAACAGGAATAAAAGTAATCGATCTTCTTGCACCATATATCAAAGGTGGAAAAATAGGTCTATTTGGAGGAGCTGGAGTAGGAAAAACAGTTCTTATAATGGAGCTTATTAACAACATTGCTAAAGGACACGGAGGATTATCTGTATTCGCTGGTGTTGGAGAGAGAACAAGAGAAGGAAGAGATCTATATGATGAGATGAGAGAGTCAGGAGTTATTGAAAAAACATCTTTGGTGTATGGACAAATGAATGAGCCACCTGGAGCAAGACTGAGAGTTGCTCTTACTGGACTAACAGTTGCAGAGAGTTTTAGAGATAAAGATGGACAAGACGTTCTTTTATTTATCGACAATATATTTAGATTCACTCAAGCTGGAGCAGAAGTTTCTGCCCTACTTGGAAGAATACCATCGGCAGTTGGATATCAGCCAACACTGGCTTCGGAAATGGGTAAATTACAAGAGAGAATTACATCAACTAAATCAGGATCAATAACGTCAGTTCAAGCTGTTTATGTACCAGCAGATGACCTTACTGACCCAGCACCAGCAACAACGTTTGCTCACTTAGATGCTACAACAGTTCTTTCAAGAAGAATTGCATCTTTAGGAATATACCCAGCGGTGGATCCATTAGATTCAACTTCAAAAGCGCTAGACCCAGCAATCGTTGGAAATGAGCACTATACAGTTGCTAGAAAAGTTCAAGAGATATTACAAAGATATAAGGAACTTCAAGATATAATTGCAATCTTAGGAATGGATGAGTTGTCTGATGAGGATAAGTTAACAGTTTCTAGAGCGAGAAAAATTGAGAGATTCTTCTCACAACCATTCGCAGTTGCTGAGCAATTTACAGGAATGGAAGGAAAATATGTTCCAGTAAAAGAGACTATAAGAGCTTTCAAAGAGATTATCGAAGGTAAGCATGATGCTCTTCCAGAACAAGCATTCCTTTATGTTGGAACAATTGAGGAGGCAATAGCTAAGGGAAGAGACCTTATGAAGGGAGCTGAGTAACTATGGTAAACTCTTTTAAGCTAGACCTAGTAACTCCATTAGCAAGAATTTTATCTGAAGAGGTAAATTTTGTTATGCTAAGAACTACAGAGGGAGATATGGGAATTTTACCTAATCATGCACCTTTTGTTGCTGGATTGGCAACTGGAGAGATGAAAGTTAGGAACAATGGACAAGAAAAATTTTACTATATTTCAGGTGGATTTGTAGAAATATCTGATAATATTGTAACAATTTTAGCAGATGAAGCTATGGATGTAAAAGACATAGACTTGGAAGCTGCAAGAAAAGAAGCTCAAATTGCTAAAGAGAAACTAGAGCGAATAGCTGAAGACATGGATATCGCTAACGTTCAAAAAACATTGACTCAAGCATTAACTAAGGTTAAATTGGCAGAGAAAATGTTATAGTAATAAAAAAAACCCGGTTAAAACTGTTAATCGGGTTTTTTCATTATAATTTTAAAGATAAAATAGTGTTCATTGATATCTAGATTATACTTAAATCTATGTAGTTCTAAAATTTTTTTAACTAAAGATAATCCGAGTCCACTTCCTTCAGTATTTTCGTCTAAAGCATTTTCTCCTCTTTGAAAAGGTTCAAACAAATCTGTATTTTTCCTATTGATACTTTTAATAATACTATTTTTAAAAATAATTGTATCCCTATCTAAAACTATTTCAACATCAGAATCTATAGGAGCATATTTCAGCATATTTTGAACTAAATTATTTATAGCAATTTTCAATAGATTATAGTTTGCTTCTATTTTTAGTTTGGAAAGTTTAGTGAGAACCGTAATATTTCTTTCAAATTCAATGTAATCAAATTGTTCTAGTGAATTTATAATTAAATCTTTAACTTCAATCTCTTGAGTTATCATTCTATAGTCTGGAGAGTTTATTTTAGAAAGAGTCAGTAAACTTTCTGTTAAAGTTCTCATCTCTAAAGATTTTTCAAGCATGGTTTTATAGTAATCTTTTTTTCGCTCGTCTGGAACATTATCTCTAGCCAATGCTTGGGAATAGAGACAAAGAACCGAAATAGGAGTTTTTAACTCATGTGAAGCATTGGAAACAAAAAGTTTCAAATTTTCAATGGCAAAAGATAATTCCTTAGACATCTCATTCAAACTATGAGCCAACTCTTCAAGTTCATCTCCGCTGGATAGACTGATATCACTTGGATATTCCAATTTTGCAATTTTTTTAGCACTATTCTTCAGATACATGATATTTCTATTTATTTTTTTGGAAAAAATAGAAACAAGAATACCACTTACAAATAGAGAGAAAAAGGCAGTAAAAATATTGAAAATAAAGATATCGTGGATATGTTTAGCTATAACAGCCATAGAGCTTCGGATACTTAACATATATCCATTGCTTAATTTTTCATAGTAACGAATAAACATTACCCCAGATGTTCCATCAACCTCACCTATCCTAAATGTGGATTCATTGACTTTTAAAGAGTTATAAATTTTTCTATTATTCATGTGTGAGCGATTATTTTGTATAAAATTCAAATCAATTTTGACACCAAAATTATCCTCTGCAAAATGGATATAGTTTTTAAGCTTATCCTTTTCATCAATTAATTTAACAATAGTGTTTCTAATTTCGGTAATATTTTGTTTTTTTCTGTAGATATAGAATTTGTCTAAGAAAAAAGAATTAAAGATAAAACTGGTAATAATTGTTAAAAAAACTATCCCTATTGTCAATAGGAATAGTTTTTTAAAGAAGTTTAGTTTTAGTGGTAAATTAATCGGATTTAAAGACATAACCAACTCCTCGTACACTTTTAATATAACTGTCATAACTCCCAAGTTTTTTTCTTAATCGCTTAATTATAGTATCTACTGCTCTTTCATCACCGAAAAATTCAAATCCCCAAACTTCATTAAGTAAGGTCTCACGAGAAAAAATAATATTTTGATTTCTTAAAAAGAATTCTAAAAGTTGAGCTTCTCTTCGAGGGAGAACATAACTTTCTTCGGGAGTCTGAAGTTCAAAAGTATTGAAATCAAAAGTGATATCTCCAATTTTAAAAAATGTATCACTATCGAGTTTAAATAATTTTTTTATTTTAATAATCAGAAGTTTAGGAGTAAATGGCTTTGTTATATAGTCATCAGCACCTAATTCAAGCCCCTTAATTTCATCAAATTCGTTATCTCTAGCAGTTACCATAATTATGGGTATTTGAGACAGCAATTTTAATTTTTTACAAATCTCCCAACCATTCATTCCCGGAAGGTTTATATCTAATAATACAAGATCAGGTTTTTCTTTGTAGAAATAATCAATTGCTTCATCACCTCTATGGGTTATAATAGTTTCAAAGCCTTCGCTTTTCAAAGAATCTGAAATAACTGTGGCAAGTGATTTTTCATCTTCAACAATGAGAATTTTTTTCATACATAAAATCCTTAACTATTTTTATGCTCAAAAATAACATCAATAGGAGTACCTTCAAATCCAAAAGACTCTCTCAATTTATTTTCAATATATCTACCATATGAAAAGTGAACCAGTTCAGGATAATTACAGAAAAGAACAAATCTAGGAGGTGCAGTAGAGATTTGTGTAGCATAATTTATTTTTACAACTCTACCTTTTCTCGTAGGTGGATTATTCATGATAATAGCATCACTGATAACAGTATTTAATAGTCCAGTTGAAATTCTCTTATTATACTCGGCAAATACAGCTTCTGCATGCTCCAATAGTTTAGTTGTTCTTTGACCTGTTAAAGCTGATACAAATTCAATCGGTGCATAGGATAAGAATGGTAACTCAGCATAAAGTTCTTCTCTCATTTTTTTCATTGTGTCATTTTTCTTATCTGGAATAGTATCCCATTTATTAATAACAATGATGATTGGCTTTTTTTCTTCGTAAGCAATACCAGCAATTCTTTTGTCTTGTTCAGTTAGCCCTTCGCTACCATCAATCATCCAAATACACACGTCAGCTCTTTTTATGGTTTTAATAGCTCTTAAAACAGAATAGTATTCTAAACTTTCTTCAACTTTGGATTTTCTTCTGATACCAGCAGTATCTATAAGAATATATCTGTTACCATCATATTCTATAGCTGTATCAATAGCATCTCTAGTTGTACCAGCTATATCACTCACAATAGTTCTTTCCTCTCCAGATAATCTATTGACAAGAGATGATTTTCCAGCGTTAGGTCTACCTATGATAGCCAATTTAAGTCCCTCTTCTTCCTCATACTCTTCAACTGTTTGATCAATAATATCAACTACTAAATCTAGCATATCTCCAAGGTTAACTTTGTGCTCCCCTGAAATTGGAATTAAGTGTTCAAATCCCAATCCCCAAAAATCATAAACATCATCTTGTTGAGCTTGAAAGTTATCAATTTTATTGACACATAAAATGACTGGTTTTTTCTTTTTTCTTAAAAGATAAGCAACCTCTTCATCCAAAGGATTTAAACCATTTTTTCCATCTACAACAAATAAGATAACATCAGCTTCATTCATAGCAACCTCAGCTTGTTGTTTTATTTTAGTCATCATAAAATCATTGTTTCTAGGCTCTAGTCCTCCAGTGTCAACTAGAACAAACTCTTTTCCAGCCCACTCAGTTTCTCTGTACAGTCTATCTCTTGTAACTCCCGGTTGGTCATCAACGATAGCTACTCTATCTCCAACCAGTTTATTAAATAGTGTCGATTTTCCAACATTTGGTCTTCCAACGATTGCAACAATAGGTTTCAATTTTAATACCTCCTAGGTTTATTTGTTTGAGTGATAATATCTTTTTGTTTTTGTTTTTTAACGTTATCCTTCTCAACAAATATTTTTTTATTGTTAAGTGGATTAATCTCAGTATAGTACATAAGTGTAGAATAAGTTGATGGAGTAGGAGTAAAAATTTGTACCTGCTCTGGACTTATTTTTAGTTCAGAGGATGCGAATCTTTTTAAATCTAACATATCTTTTTCGTTACACCCCGGGTGAGCAGCAATTAAGTAATAAGTTAAAAATTGTTTTTTATCATATTTTTTGTTTAGTTCATAAAAACGATTTTTAAACTCTTTTAGAATGCTTTTTCCCTGTTTTCCCATAAGAGAAAGAATTTTATCCTCTGTGTGCTCAGGAGCAATTTTCATCTGCCCTGAAATATGGTCTTTGATAAGCTCTTCAAGATATTTATCACCAGATTTACTATCATCTAAAATCATATCATATCTAATTCCAGATGCAATAAATATTTTTTTAATTTTGTCTATTGATTTCAGTTTTTTTAAAAGAGAAATCTGTTTAGCATGATCCAGCTTCAAAGCTGGACAAGTTTTGGGATAGAGGCACCTTTTATGCGAACAAGCTCCGTGATTCAATTTTTTGGTACACTCGAGAGCGTACATATTAGCTGTAGGGCCTCCAACATCAGATATATTACCCTTAAATCCTTTTGAATTAGTTATATTTGTAACTTCTTTAATTATAGAGTTTTCACTTCTGGAAATAACTGTTCTTCCTTGATGGACAGCAATAGCACAGAAATTGCATTCTCCGTAACACCCTCTATGTGTAGTAACAGAGTATTTTATAGTGTCCAAAGCTTTAACATGTCCATCTTTTTTGTAATACGGATGAACATCTCTTTCAAAGTCAAGACCATAGATATCATCCATCTCTTGAGAAGTGAAATTTTCACAAGGTGGATTTTGAATAAAATACCTATCGGCGTTTTTTTGATAAATTCCTTTAGCTGTTATGGGATCGCAGTTGTGGTAAAAAAGTTCAAATGCTTTTATGAAGTTTTCTTTTTTTTCAATACACTCTTCATAACTAGGAAGAGCTATATAGCCGTTTTTAGGTTCTTTAGAGATATAACCTATACCTTTAATATTTTTCCAATCTGTATTATTTTTGATTGCTATAGCCAACTCAAGCATAGACTTCTCACCCATTCCATATGAGAGAATATCAGCTTTAGCATCAAAAATAATTGGGCGTCTTAAAGAGTTACTCCAGTAATCATAATGAACAACTCTTCGAAGACTAGCCTCTATTCCTCCTAATACAATGGGAACAGAACTATTTTTAAAGAAACGACGAATTAAATTTGTATATTGAATAGTTGCTCGATCAGGTCTTTTATTATTAATTCCACCTGGAGTAAAATCATCGTTTTTTCTTCTTTTTTTTACAGCTGTATAGTTAGCAACCATGGAGTCCACGCAACCAGCAGAAACTGCCCAATATAAATTGGGCGCTCCTAATCTAGTTATATCTTTATCAGAATTTATATCAGGTTGAGCAATTATTCCTACTTTAAATCCATGCTTAACTAACCATTTGCCAATAATAGCAGTACCATTATACGAAGTGTCCAAATAGATGTCACCAGATACAAGAATTACATCTAAAGAGTTCCATCCTAATTTTTTAACTTCTTCCATTGTAGTAGGTAGAAACATTTAAAATCACACTCCTTGAGAAGCAGCCATTAAGAAAGGAACAACTTGTTTCTTTCTAGATACAACACCATCAACCCATGCAGTATTATTAGTTAAAGTAGTACGGAATCCTCTTTCAACAAGAGTTGAATCTCCAACAACAAGTAGCATAGATCCAGCTTTAACAATATCTGTAATAACTAGCACAGATAAATGATAATCATTTTTTGTATTTGTCTCAGCCATCGCTTTTTCAAGGGATGGTTGCTGATTTAATACCCCTTTAACATCAACAGTATTAACCTGAGAAATAACTAATTTTATGCCATTCATAGAAAATTCTTTTTGATCCATAGTTAAAATCTCTTCAGGAGTTTTGTCTGAAAGAGATGTACCAGCTATAAGCATATCCATACCAAAAGCTTCGTAATTTTCTATACCAGATATAACAGCTAATTCTTTTACAGCTTGGATATCTTTTTCTGTACAAGTAGGAGATTTGAATAAAAGTGTGTCAGATAAGATAGCACTCATCATCAAACCAGCAATCTCTTTTGGTGGTACAACACCAGCTTCTTTATATAAACCATAGATAATTGTACAAGTACATCCAACAGTTTCAGCATTTATTTTAACAGGTTCATTTGTTTCAAAGTTGCCAAACTTATGATGATCAACAACTTGAACTATCTTGGCATCTTTTAAACCTGCAACTGATTGAGTAGCTTCGTTATGATCAACTAAAACAACTTTTTTTCTAGTGAAATTAATCAAATTTTTAGTTCTTATAGTTCCGTAAACCTCACCATTCTTGTCGACAACTGGGAAATTTGTTTGTGTAGATTCTTTCATAATATCTTTAATATCAACTAAGTAGTCATCAGTAGAGAATGAATAGAATTTTTCATGGCTCATAATTGACAATATTGATACTGATTGTGAAATCAGTGGTATCGCTTTAAATAGGGACTTATTAACTCTTAAAATAGGTGTTTTAGAATTTCTAGGTAGAATCACATCATCTTTATCACAGCAAAGAATAATCATATTAACTCCTAAGTCAATTAAATCATCTATAGAGTCAAGAAGCGTTGTAGTAATAACAATATCCCCAGCAGTGATGTTTCTATATTCACTTACACCTTTTAAAGTAGCTTCTATCTTCCCGCAAGGATACTCGCCACTAATAACCTCTCCTTCTAAAACATCTTTTAAATTTTCATAAGTTGTGTAATACTTTGAAAATAATTCAGAATAGTCAATATTTAAGTAGGCATTAGCAATATCTGAAACATGAATCATTCCTCTTAAATGATTTTTGCTATTTACAACAGGTAAACTAGAAAAATTTTCTTCTGTCATTATTTCTAAAGCCTTTTTTAATGAATCTTTATGGTTAATAGTTTTTTTCTCAATACGAGTTAAATCTGATATTTGAGCACTTACTGTTGAAAGTAGTTTTGGTGCATCTATATTAAAGCTTTTTAGAACAAATTCAGTTTCCTTACTGATGTTTCCTAATCTACAAGCTTGGGCAGATTCCCCCTTCAATTCTTTTAGTTTAGCCAATGAAATAGCTGAACAGATTGAATCTGTATCCGGATTTTTGTGTCCAAAAATTAAAATTGGTTCCATGTAAAATACTCTCCTTTTTCTTTATAAGTCTATTAATTATTTTATCATTTTTTTGAAAATAGAACAACAAAATCTTTACTTTTCTTATAAAAAAACATAAATATGAAATAGAATATAGCAGAATCTGGAAAATATACTGTTATTATGATAAAATATATTTAAAAGTTTTTTGAAAAATCAAAAGAGGTGAATGTATGAGATTAGTAGATACACATTGTCACTTAGACAATGAAAAATTTGATGAAGATAGATTAGATGTGATAGATAGAATAAAAGGAAATTTGGAGTTTTGTGTAAATATAGGGTATGATTTAACTAGCTCTAAAAAAAGTTTGGAGTTGGCTAAAAAGTATGATTTCATATATGCTGTAATAGGAGTTCATCCAATTGATATAGCCGAGTATGATGAAGAGATTGAAAAAGAGTTGGAGCTATTAGCAAAAGATTCAAAAGTTGTAGCTATTGGTGAAATAGGACTGGACTATCATTGGATGACAGAGCCCAAAGAGATTCAACAAGAGAGGTTTAGGAGACAACTGGAACTTGCAAAAAGATTAAATAAACCAGTTGTTATTCATACAAGAGATGCTATGGAAGATACTGTTAATATCTTAAAAGAGTACCCAAATGTAACTGGAGTTATTCATTGTTATCCAGGATCTTTAGAGACAGCAAAGCAGTTAGTTGATAGATTTTACTTGGGAATTGGAGGAACTTTAACTTTTAAAAATAGTAAAAAGATAGTTGAGGTTGTAAAAACTATTCCATTGGATAGAATAGTTATTGAAACGGACTGTCCATATTTAACTCCAGAGCCTTTTAGAGGAAAAAGAAATGAGCCTATCTATGTTGAATATATAGCAAAAAAAATAGCTGAAATAAAAGAGATTACTGTTGAAGATGTTGCAAAAATAACCACAGAAAATGCTAAAAAATTGTATAGAATAGGTTAAAATATGGCTATGAAATTTGTAGGAATAGGAAATGATATTGTAGAAATAGAAAGAATATCAAAAGCTATCGAAAAAAAGGGTTTTAAAGAGAGAGTTTTTACAGCAAAGGAGATAGCTCAAATACAGGCAAAAGGGAATAAAACAGAAAGTTATGCCGGAAGATTTTCGGCTAAAGAAGCTATATCTAAAGCTTTAGGAACTGGAGTGAGAGGATTCAATCTTATAGATATAGAGATTTTAAATAATGCTTTAGGAAAGCCTGAGGTAATTTTAAAGGGGAATTTAGATGAAAAAAATGATGAGATTATAGTAGAGATATCGATATCTCATTGTAAAGAATATGCAACAGCTATTGCAGTAATAATGGAAAGAGAGTGAAAATGAAGAAGTTTTATCAAGAGTTAGATAATTATATAGAAAATTTAGAAGATAAAAAAAATGATTATAAGGTTTTATCTTTTATTGTAGATGAGTTAGGATACTTGCCAGATGAAACTTTAAACTATATAGCTAAAAAAATGGATATTTTTCCATTTTCGTTAGAAAGTACAATAAAATTTTATCCCAAGCTACAAAAGGCAAGAACTAAAAATTATGTTCAAATTTGTACAGGAAGAAATTGTATTCAATCTGGATTGAAAGAAAAGTTAGCAAAATTAAAAGTAGAAGTTGATTTTCCAATAGAGGAGAGACACTGCTTAGGAAGATGTGGAAAAGGGAGTGTTTTAAAAATTAATGAGGAGTATTACTCATATGAAACACTAGAGGAATTAGAAAAGTTATTGTCAAATTTAAAGTAAATATTAGGAGGAGTTTTTAATGGATATTTTAGAGCTAAAAAGAGAATATAACCAGTTTAAAAATCAAATAGATGCTATAAGGGGGTCTCTTTGACTTAGATGGTAGAAGAGAAAAAATTACTATTTTAGAGAAAAAAACACTAGAGGATGGATTTTGGAATGATAAACTAACTAGTGGGAAAATAATAAAAGAGATGAATGAAGAAAAAGATATTGTAAAAGAGTTTGAATCTATAGAGAATATGTTTTTTGATGAGGAAGTTTTGATAGATTTTGTTTCTATGGGAGAAGATGATTTCGTTGCTGAGTTAGAGGAAAAACATAATAAACTTACCCATATGATTGATAACTTTGACACTAAAATGCTTTTAGATGGGGAGTATGATGGAAATAATGCCATAGTTACAATCCACTCAGGGGCTGGAGGAACAGAGGCCTGTGATTGGGCTGATATGCTTTATAGAATGTATATGAGATGGTTTAATGCTAGAGGGTTTAAAGTGACAGAGATGGACTATATGGCAGGAGATTCCGTAGGAATAAAATCAATTACCCTTTTAGTTGAAGGAGCGAGAGCATATGGGTATTTAAAAGGTGAAAAAGGAGTTCATAGACTTGTAAGAATATCCCCTTTTGATGCCAATAAAAAGAGACATACCTCATTTGCATCTGTTGATATAATGCCAGAAGTTGATGATGCGGTTGAAATAACAATAGATTCAGGGGATTTAAGAATTGATACGTACAGAGCTTCAGGAGCTGGGGGTCAGCACGTAAATATGACTGACTCAGCGGTTAGAATAACTCATATTCCAACGGGAGTAGTTGTAACTTGTCAAAGAGAAAGATCGCAGTTAAGCAACAGAGAAACAGCAATGAAACTTTTGAAATCGAAGCTTTTAGAGCTTGAAATGAAGAAAAAAGAGGAAGAATTAAAAAAAATTCAAGGTGAACAGAGTGATATAGGTTGGGGAAATCAAATCAGATCATATGTATTTCAACCTTATACAATGGTAAAGGACCACAGAACTGGAGTAGAGTCGGGAAATATTAGAGCTGTTATGGATGGAGATATTGATGATTTTGTAAATGGATATCTAAGATGGTCGAAAAATAAAAACTAGTAAGTAACCTTGAAATTATTATTTATATAGATTATAATATGGGGTACAAATTACAAGAAAGGGAGAGATTATAATGGAAAGAAGAGTAAGAACAAGAATTGCGCCTTCTCCAACAGGAGATCCACATGTAGGAACAGCTTACATTGCGTTATTCAACTTAGCTTTTGCTTATAAAAATGGTGGAGACTTTATACTAAGAATAGAGGATACTGACCAGAATAGATACACAGAAGGTTCAGAGCAGATGATATTTGATGCTTTAAAATGGTTAGGATTAGATTATGCAGAGGGACCAGATGTTGGAGGACCAGTAGGACCTTATAGACAGTCGGAGAGATTCCATCTATACGGAGAATATGCACATAAATTAGTTGAAAAAGGTGAAGCGTATTACTGTTTCTGTACTCAAGATAGATTAGAAAAGTTAAGAGAAAGACAAAAAGCTATGGGAAAAGCTCCTGGGTATGATGGACATTGTAGATCTCTGTCTAAAGAGGAAATTGAAGAAAAATTAGCGGCTGGTGAAGAATATGTAATCAGACTTAAAATGCCTTACGAGGGAGAAACGATAATAAAAGATAGATTAAGAGGAGACATTGTTTTTGAAAATAACAAAATAGATGATCAAGTTTTATTAAAAGGTGATGGATTCCCAACTTATCATTTAGCAAATGTTGTAGATGATTATTTGATGAATATAACTCATGTAATTAGAGCTGAGGAATGGATTGCGTCTACACCAAAACATATTCAATTGTATAAGGCTTTTGGATGGCAAGAGCCAGAATTTATTCATATGCCACTTCTTAGAAATTCTGATAGAACAAAAATATCTAAGAGAAAAAACCCAGTATCATTAAACTGGTATAGGGAAGAGGGATATTTAAAAGAGGGAATTGTAAACTTTTTAGGATTAATGGGGTATTCATTCGGAGAAAATAAAGAGATATTTACACTTCAAGAGTTTAAAGATAATTTTGATATAGATAAAGTATCTTTAGGAGGACCTGTATTTGATTTAGTTAAATTAGGTTGGGTAAATAATCAACATATGAGAATGAAAAATCTAAGAGAACTGACGGAATTAGCTGTTCCATTCTTTAGAAATGCTGGTTTAATTGGTGAAGAATTAACAGAGAAAGAGTTTGATACGCTATCTAGAATAGTTGACATACTAAGAGAAGGGTCACAAACATTAAAGGAGATTGTAGAGCAATCAGAGGTTTATTTTAAAGATGAGTACACTCTACCAGTTGTAACTGAAGAGACAGATAAAAAAGAGATAAAGGGAATTGAAAGACTTTATACAGTTATTCAAGATGAAGCTGGAAAAAAATCGATAAACTTATTTCAAGAGAAAATAGCAGCTTGTGATGAAAATATTTCTATCGATAGAGCTAAAGAACTGTTAAAAGAAACTTTAGATGAAGTTGGAGAGGGACCGGGAAAAGTATATATGCCTTTGAGAGCTGTACTTACTGGACTTCCGAAGGGAGCAGATCTATATAACTTGGTTTCCATCATAGGTAGAGATAGAACTTTAGCTAGAATAGAAAGAATGAAAGAATTATATAATATTTAATGAGAAAGGTGGAGTTTTTTAACTCCATTTTTTAGTTAAAAATAAAAGAAAAATATGAAGGAAAAGTAGTAGAGTAGTAAGGAAGTAAAATATTAAATACATGGGAGGGAAATATGAAAAATCATATTTTGCTTGGTAAATTATTGTTGAATGCTTTTAAAATTTTAGTGAAAGCCCAAAATGATATTGAAAGTGATTTGAAAGATTTCAAATTTATAAATGAGTTAGAAACAGACTTTAAAAATACAAATTTTAAAGAATCGTTCAAAAAAAATTTCTTTACATTATTAATAATAGCGATTCTTCTAGAAAGCAGAGTTTCAAAAAAACATATTATCAGTTATGCTAAAATAGTGATATATCTAAGACAAATAGTAACATCTACAGATAATATTATAGACAGCGAAAATAAAGGTTTAATATTTATAAAAAATTTAAACAATAATATAGTTTCAAATAGTTTATTAATGTTGATTTGTCAAAATTTTTTAACAAAAGAGTGCATAGAATTGAATGAAGGAAAAGATACGGCTGTAAAGAAAATATTCGATAAAATATATCTAATTGCAGTGAGTGAAAGTTTAAGAGATAAATCTCAGTATTCAGAATACCCGATAGAAAAGTATATTTTAGAAAAAATTCATACTGGAATAGGTGGAGAGTTATTAAAAATAAGTTTAGAGGCCCCTTTAGTGATTGAAGATAGTATAAAGTTGAAAGAGTATTCCAGTGGAATATTTGAAATAGGGATGGCTTTACAAGCTTTAGATGACTTCTTTGATATAGAGGAGGATGAGAGAAGTGGGAAAGTAAATCTTTTAAAATCAACTTTACTTTATAATAAAAAAGATGAGGAAATTGTCAAAGAAGAATATTTAAAAAAAGTATCAGAAAATGCGTATAATGGGTTTAAAATCTTAGAAGATAACGAGTTTCCAATCGATAAAAAAGAAGCTAAAAAAGTTTTGAAAAAACTTTTTGAATTGAGAGGTTTGAAAGAATATGTCTCGATTTTAGATTAAGGAGGAAAAGATGAAGAAATACTTTGTAATTTTATTTTTAGTCATAGTTTGTCAACTTTTTTCTAAAGATCCGTATATTGGATATTGGGAGATGTCAGA
Source organism: Cetobacterium sp. (assembly GCF_977044495.1). NCBI lineage: Bacteria > Fusobacteriati > Fusobacteriota > Fusobacteriia > Fusobacteriales > Fusobacteriaceae > Cetobacterium > Cetobacterium sp. The sequence goes on from NZ_CDRRQU010000021.1 coordinate 25,433, forward strand.
TGGAAAAGTAGTAATAGAGATTAAAAAGGTGAACCAAGAGTATGTAGGGTATGTAAGGTGGCTGAAAGATTTAGTTTATCCAGAAGGTGATCCTATGGAAGGGATTGAGCAGATAGATAGGAAAAATCCTGATTCAAGTTTAAGAAATAGAAAAGTTATGGGGTTACAGGTTGTGGGAGGATTGAAGTTAAATAAGCAAGAAACCTCTTTAGTAGATGGTTGGATATATGATTCATGGAATGGAAAAAAATATTATGGTTCAGCTAAAGAAATAGATAGTAACACACTGAGTCTAAAGGGTTCTATAGACCCTTGGGGAATTTTAGGATATTCCATGAAAGTTAAAAGAGTAGAATTATCAACTTTAAAATGAAGAAGGGAGAAAACAGATATAACAAACAGGATAGAGTTTATAAGTAGGGTTTATCTTGTTTGTTATACATTAGTTAAAAGCTTTGTAAATATTGAACATATTGATTAATATTATACAAACAATGGAGATGTTGAAAATTTTTTCAATGTATTCATTCGATAAATAATGATTGAGTTTAGCTCCAATGAATCCTCCCAGAATACCACCGATAACCATAACAGGTAGCATTTGTAAGTTGTAGTTAGAAAATCCACTATCAATATAGATTAAAAATAATTTTGAAAATTGAGATAATAAAATTATAAATATAGAGCTGATGGCAGCATTTTTAGTGGAAAAAGCAAAAAGTGTGACTAAAATCGCGACATTGATTGGTCCACCTCCAATTCCAAGGAAAGATGCAATGCCTCCAAGAAGGAGTCCAACTAAAAATACAACAGAAATATTTATAATTTTATATTTTGGAAGAGAATTTTTTAAAAGAACCAGAACTAAAAGTATTGTTAGGATTATAGCTTGAATTCCTTTTCCATAGCTTTCATTATCAAAGAGAGTTAAAAAAATATCGAAAGCTTTTTTTCCAATTCCCCCTCCTAGAATAGAACCAATAGCTAAAGTTACTATGCTAAGATTAATTTTAAAGCCTGACTTAAATTGCTTAATAGTGGCTATAAATGCCATAGAAAAAACTGTAATAGAGGATAAAACTCCAACAGTACTGAGATTATAATCACCTAGAGCATCAAGAATAGGTTTTATTATGACTCCTCCTCCTAGTCCAGCTAAAGAACCCAGAGTGGTTGCACATATAGCAGTTATAAAGTAAATAAAAAACATGACCCCCTCCTAAGATAATGAAGATATTTAAAAAAGAAAAATACCAGCTAAAGATGTTGATAATAGAATAAGTATAGGATTGATTTTAGGAGCATACTTTGTTCCTAAAAAAACAATAAGGAAAATAAGAGTAGCTTTTAGAGTTTGGGAATTATTACTTACAAAAAAAGTTGGTTTTGCGACAATTATCCCAGCAAATGCTATAAGCGCTAGAGTAACAGGTTTAACACCTCTAAAAAATAGGTCTTTTTTAGAGTTATTTTTTATTTTATAAAAAATACTGGCAACGATTAAAATGACTATAAAAGATGGTAGAGCCGAACTAAATGTGGCAATAAGAGCTCCCGGAATTCCAGCAACTTGATGACCAACAAAAGTTGCGGTATTGATGGCAATTGGTCCAGGAGTAACTTGAGATATAGTAATAATATCCAAAAATTGTTGATCTGTTAGCCAATTTTTTCTAAAGACCACATCTTGCATAAGAGGAAGCATGGCTAATCCACCTCCAAAAGAGAAAAGTCCAATTTTGAAAAATTCATAAAAAAGTGTGAAGTATATCATTTTTCCTCCTTGATAGTAAAAAATATAATACATCCAATTCCAAAAAATAAAATTAAGAATATAGGTGATACATTGAATAAAATTAAACTTAAAAGAGAGATAAAAAAGATAGAATAACTCAATTTATCAACTAAAGTATTTTTAGAGAGTTTGATAACAGAGGATAGAATGAAGGCTGCAATACCAGCTCTAAGACCAATAAATAATTTTTGCATTACAGGATTTAAAAAGCTCTTAGCAAAAAATATTGAAATTAAAATTATAACTAAAAGAGATGGAGAAATAACTCCTAAAGTGGCAGCGATTGATCCTAAAATGCCCATACGTTTTTTTCCAATAAAAGTAGCGGCATTTATAGCAATAGGACCTGGAGTCATTTGTGAAATAGAGATTATTTCAAGAAGTTCATCTTTGTCAATCCACTTTTTATTATAGATTATCTCTCTTTCTATAAGTGGAATCATAGCATAACCTCCTCCAAAGGTAAACATTCCAATTCTAAAAAAAGTAAGAAAAAGTTCTAACATAAAATCCTCCTTAATTGAAATAAAAGCAGAGGAAGACCTCTGCTTTTTCATTTTTATTGATTAGACATTGTACATATCTTTTATCTTAGCTTGTAACTCTTCGTCAGCAATATAGTCATCATATTCCATCAACTTATCAATAAGTCCACTTGGTGTTATTTCAATAATTCTATTAGCTATTGTTTGAATAAACTCATGGTCGTGAGCTCCAAATAAAATAGTTCCTTTAAAGTTAGTTAGAGCCTTATTAAGAGACGTGATTGATTCAAGATCTAAGTGGTCAGTCGGATTATCAAAGATTAAAACATTTGCATTAGTAAGCATCATTCTTGATAACATACATCTAACTTTTTCTCCTCCAGAAAGAACTTTAGCTTTTTTAGTAGCTTCTTCCCCAGAGAATAACATTCTTCCTAGGAATCCTCTAACAAAAGCATCATGTTGATCAGGAGAGTATTGTCTTAACCAATCAATTAAATCTAGATCACAGTTTTCAAAGAAAGCTGAGTTATCTTTTGGCATATAAGCTTGAGAAGTTGTTACACCCCATGTATAAGTACCACTATCTGCTTCCATTTCACCAGCTAGTATAGAGAATAATGTTGTTTTTACAATATCATTTTGAGAGATAAATACAACTTTATCATTAGTATTTATTGTAAATGATACGTTATCTAGAATCTTAACCCCATCCACAACTTTTGTAAGATTTTCAACTTTAAGAAGGTTATTCCCAGCTTCTCTTTCAGGTTTAAATTCAACAAATGGATATTTTCTATTGGATATTTGCATATCTTCAAGTTGTAATTTCTCAAGTTGTTTCTTTCTAGAAGTCGCTTGTTTTGACTTGGATGCATTGGCACTGAATCTAGCGATAAACTCTTGAAGCTCTTGTCTTTTTTGTTCTAATTTTTTATTTTTATTATTTATCAGTGTTTGCATAAGTTGATTGGATTCATACCAGAAGTCATAGTTACCAACATACATTTTAACTTTTCCATAGTCAATATCAGCGATGTGGGTACAAACTTTATTCAAAAAGTGTCTATCGTGTGATATAACAATAACAGTTGTGTCTTCTAAATTCATTAGAAAATCTTCAAGCCAAGATATAGCTTGAATATCAAGTCCATTTGTAGGTTCGTCAAGTAATAAGACATCAGGATTTCCAAATAGAGCTTGAGCTAGCAAAACTTTAACTTTTTCAGGTTCACTTAACTCTCTCATTAATTTGTAGTGTAGGTCAGCAGTTATTCCAAGACCAGTTAAAAGCATTTCAGCTTCAGTTTCAGCTTCCCATCCATTCAGTTCAGCAAATTCACCTTCAAGTTCAGCAGCTCTCATACCATCCTCGTCGGAGAATTCACTTTTTGCGTAAATTTCATTTCTTTCTTCAATAATTTTCCAAAGCTTTGTATGTCCCATTAAAACAACATTTATAACTGAATCTTCCTCGTGAGCAAAGTGATCTTGCTTAAGAACAGCCATTCTTTTATTTTTATCAAAAATTACTTCTCCTTCAGTAGGATCTAAATCTCCTGAAAGTATTTTTACAAATGTTGATTTTCCAGCACCATTAGCTCCGATAAGTCCATAACAGTTTCCAGGAGTAAATTTAACGTTTACATCCTCGAAAAGCTTTCTACCAGAAAATCTCATACTTAGATTACTAGTTGCTATCATCTAAAAAACTCCTCCTAAATATTTATAATATAAATTCAAATTTTAAACACATATCTTAAATATTATATCACGATTTTTAAGAATAGGAAACATAATATATTTTCTTTTTTTTTAAAATTATGTTAGAATATTTTATAAAATTTGTATAAGAAAGAGAGGAAAAAGAGTGAATTTATTTACTCCTTTGAATATAAAAAATAAAAGGTTAAAAAATAGAGTTGTTTTACCTCCACTGGTTAGATTTTCTATGGTAGGAAAAGATGGGTATGTAACTGAGGAGCTTTTAGAATGGTATGAAGAGGTAGCAGAAGGCGGAGTAGGGTTGATTATTGTTGAAGCCAGTTGTGTTGCTGAGGATGGGAAATTAAGAGATAATCAAATAGGAATATGGGATGATTCTTTTATTGAAGGACTATCAAAGATAGCAAGTATTGGTAAAAAATATAGCGTTCCAATGCTAATTCAAATTCATCATGCTGGATTTAAAGAGAAAATTACAAAAGTTTCGGAAGAAATTTTGGATAAAATTTTAAATCAATTTGTAGAAGCCTTTAAAAGAGCTAAGAAAGCAGAATTTGATGGTATTGAAATACACGGGGCACACACATATTTAATATCACAATTGAATTCTAAAGTATGGAATACTAGGGAAGATAAATATGGAGGAAGTTTTGAAAATAGAATGTATTTTACAAAGGAACTTGTATTGAGGACAAAAGAGCTATTTGATAACGATTTTATATTGGGGTATAGAATGGGTGGAAATGAACCCGAGTTAAGAGATGGAATAAGAATAGCGAAATATCTAGAAAGTATAGGTATTGATTTATTACATATATCTTCAGGGGTTCCAAATCCAGAAAGAAAGCAAGAGATAAAGATAGATATTCCTGAAGATTTTCCTTTTGATTGGGTAGTCTATTTAGGAGTAGAAATAAAAAAACACATTGATATTCCAGTGATAGGAGTGAGAAATATAAAAACAGAGGAGCAAGCGAGTATTTTGATAGAAAATGAAATGTTAGATCTTGTGGCGGTAGGAAGAGCAATGATAGCGAGACCTGATTGGGTAAAGTTTGCCAAAAAACAGTATTATAAAAGAACAGGAATTTTGGTGGAATAATGGTTATAAAAAGTTTGGATATATTTTGTGAGATTATCGATAATTTTGGAGACATTGGAGTTGTATATAGACTTGCAAAAGAGTTAAAAGTTTTTTATAATGATTGCGTCGATATAAGAGTTATCTTAAATAGGGTAGATGAATTTACAAATATGAACAAAAAAGCCAAAAATATAAATTATCAAGAGATCGATGGAATTATTTATATGACAAATGAATATTTGACCAAAAATATATGTACATTTTCTCCTGCAGATGTTATAATAGAAGCCTTTGGATGTAATGTTTTAGAGGAGTATTTAGAGAAGGCTAAGATTGAATCATCACTTCTAATAAATTTAGAATATTTATCTGGGGAGGATTGGATAGAGGAAGTACATTTGATGGAATCGCCTCTTGGAGCAAAGAAGTTAAAGAAATTTTTTTATATGCCGGGTTTTACAGATAAAACTGGTGGAGTAATTGTTGACAGCTCATTTTTAAATAGAAAAAGAAGTGTCTTAGAAAATAAAGAGTATTATTTGAAAAAATATATACCTGAAATAGATAAACGTTATTTTATAGGAACTATATTCAGTTATGAAAAAAATTTTCGTCCTTTAATGGATGTTTTATTGAAGAATGGAAAAGACAATTGTTTACTAATATTGGGTGAAAAATCTCAGATTAGCATAAAAAGTTTAATCGAAGAATTTAATATACAATTTTTAGCAGATGGGATTTATAAATACAAAAATATATTAATTAAATTTATGCCATTTTTGGAACAGGAAGAATATGAAGAGTTAATAAATTTAGCTGATTACAATTTTGTCAGAGGAGAAGATTCTTTCATAAGAGCTCTATTAACTGGAAAACCATTTATTTGGCACATATATTTACAAGATGAGATGGCACATATGGATAAGGTAGATGGCTTTATAAGAAGGTATAATGAAACTTTAGAGAAATTGGAGTCAGGTAGGGCGTTAAATATTCATTCAAAGCTATTAAGAGATTATAATTTAAGGAATAGTAACTCTTTAGAGTTGGGAAAGGAGAGATTTGATGACTTTTTTAAAGAGTTTGAAAATATATCGAAACTTTCACAAAACTATTCAGAGTACCTTGAATTAAAATGTAATCTTATAGATAAATTAAACAAATTTATTTTAAAATATTAGGAGGTTCAATTATGAAGACTGCTCAAGAATTAAGAGCTGGAAGTACAGTAAAGATTGGAAACGATCCTTACGTAATTTTAAAAGCAGAGTATAACAAATCAGGAAGAAACTCTGCCGTAATGAAGTATAAGATGAAAAACTTATTAAACGGAAATATATCTGATGCTATATATAAAGCAGACGATAAAATGGATGATATCAGACTTGATAAAGTTAAGGCTGTTTATTCATATAATGATGGAGATTTCTACGTATTCTCAAATCCTGAAACTTGGGATCAAATTGAGTTAAAAGATGAGGATTTAGGAGACGCTCTAAATTATTTAGAAGAGTCAATGGAATTAGAGGTAGTTTACTACGAATCAACTCCAGTTGCTGTAGAGTTACCAACTTTTGTTGAAAGACAAGTAACTTATACTGAGCCTGGATTAAGAGGAGATACTTCTGGAAAAGTTATGAAACCAGCTAAAATAAACACTGGATTTGAAATTCAAGTACCTCTATTCGTTGAGCAAGATGAGTGGATTAAAATTGATACAAGAACAAATGAATATGTAGAGAGAATTAAAAAATAATGAAAATTAGGTTGGAGAACTTATTTCTTCAACCTTTTTTATTTAGATGAAAAATCAATGGGAAATAAAAAAGCCACAAGGTATGGTAAGAGTAATCTTATACCCGTATTAAGTACCTTAGTGCTGCTTCCTTCCAGACCTGACACGATTCGATATTAATACGCCATAAGGCTCCCACCACCACACTTGTGACATTTACAATTATATCATCAAATGAATGAAAATACAAGTAGAAAAATAGAAAAAATAAAGGCAAGAAACAAAAATCTTGCCTTTACTATAATACGTTTTGGTTACAGTGCTAGTCCACCACTAACCTCAAGTGTTTGTCCAGTGATGTATGAAGATTCATCACTTGCTAAAAATAATACAGCATTAGCAATATCCTCAGGCATTCCCAATTTTCCTAAAGATGTTCGCTCTAACATTCCATTGATAACATCTTCAGGTAAAACATCCGTCATTGGAGTAGAAATGAATCCAGGTGCGATACAATTGGCCCTAACTTGAGCCCCCTTTCTAGATAATTCCTTAGCCCAAGTTTTAGTCATTGCAATAACGCCACCTTTAGTAGCAGCATAATTAGCTTGACCAATATTTCCATATAAACCTACAACGGATGATATAGTAATAATCGATCCTTTTTTATTTTTAGTCATTAAAGGAGCAACTGCTTGAGTTATATTAAACACACCTTTTAAATTAACATTTATTACAGCATCCCAAGCTTCTTCACTCATTCTTACAAATGGAGCATCTTTCGTGATACCAGCGTTATTAACAAGGATATCAATTCTTCCAAATTCATCTTTTATTTTTTTTACGAGCTCTTTAATAGCCTCTCTATCAGTTACATTTAAGATTTCATGTCTAACATTAGCTTGTTCGAAAGTGGCGTCGCCCATATCACAAGATATAACTAATTCAGCACCTTCAGAAGCTAATTTTTCAACTATAGTTCTTCCAATTCCTCTAGCACTTCCAGTAACTAAAGCAATTTTTCCCTCTATTCTATTCATCTAGACCCTCCTATAAAATACATGTGTCATTTAATAGTATAATCATTTTAAAAAAATGTCAATAATTTCCTTAAAAAATTAGTGAGATGTTCCCATTTTGAATAGAATTTCATTTAATTTGTCAGCTTGTTTTTTAGGAAGTAATAAAACTAAGACATCTCCAGCGAGGATTTTACTATTACCTTTAGGTATATACTCAGTTTCCCCTCTCCTAATAGCAACAACAAGAGTATTTTTAGGCCAAGTGATATCTTTTACTAACTTCTCATCAAATTCAGACTCTGCAGAAACAGGGATACAAATTAAAGTTTTTTCGTGGTGCTCATGACGCTCCTCTTCCAAATCATCCTCAATTTTCTTTTTAGGTAGTCTATCATATAAAATATCATAAATGGGCTCCAGTTTTAAGAGATCTGTAATATAGTAGGCTACGATAGAAACTGTTGCAATTGCTAAAAGATGATCAAAACTGCCAGTCATCTCTAAAATTAGAATAACTCCAGTTATAGGAGCTCTAACAACAGCAACAAAAAATCCAGCCATTCCTAAAATCATGTAGTGTATCACAAAATCACTATGGAGACCAAAAGTTGCTATAAGAGTCAATGCGTAAATTTTTCCGAGAATAGCACCTAAAACAAGCATTGGTAAAAATATACCACCTTGAAATCCAGTAGCGTAAGATATTGCTGTAAATAATAGTTTAACAATAAAAACTAACAATAGGAATACTATTGTCTGTTTAAGATAGGGAAGTTCTTCAACTAGATGATGTCCGCCACCAGTTATGTCAGGCATAATAAAGCATATAATGAATGATAGTGTCATGACTGATGAGATTTTAATAGCTCTAGGAAGTTTAATATCTTTAAAGACATCTTGTGTTTTAATTAAAGAAAATGTAAAGAGTTTTCCCAAAAATGCTATAACAATACCAAAAATTATGAAAAATAAAAATTGAAAATATGGATTAACATCTGTAGGATATTTGACATTTAGACTAAAAGCTGGATTCATCCCAAAAATTCTTCTAGCAACAAAATTTGAACAGATACTAGCTAAGAATGTACAGATGATAAGTTTTGAAGAAAAAAAACGATGAAGTTCTTCCATACTGAATATAACTCCAGCTAGTGGTGCACCAAAAGCTCCAGCTAAACCGGCACTCGAACCAGCTGTAACAAGATATTTTTCGTCGGTATAGTTTCTTTTAAAAACTTTAGTAAATCCATACCCGATATATGAACCCAGTTGTACTGAGGGTCCTTCTCGACCTAGAGATAGTCCAGCTCCAATACCAAGCAGACCACCGAAGAATTTCACTAAAAGTTCTTTTACCCAAAAAATATAATCTAATTTTCTTAAAATTAAGGCTTTAACTTGTGGGATACCACTTCCGCCTGTTGTAGGAAATTTTCTAGATAGATAATCTACAAAAAGACCTATAACGATAAAAGTTCCCCATATTAAAAGAAGTTTGGAGGGATTTGTAAGAAGTTCTTTGCTGATATAGTGCTCTCTTAGATTACCGGCAATTCCCAAACCATATCTATAAATGGATACGATAACTCCAGTAATAGCACCTACGAGAAGCGAGAGAACGTATAGACCTCTATTTCCTTTTTGGAGAAGTTCAACATGATTTTTTATTTCTCTTTTTCTGTTCATAAAAATCTCCTTGATGACATATTGTATTACTTGGGAATATTAACACAAAACTTATAAAAAGTAAAGTGGAATCAAACAAAAGTAGAGGGGTTGCGTTAAATGAAAGGATAGGGTAGAATATAATGTAATAGAAAGTTATACTAATGAGGTGATTAATTTTGAAATTTAATAAAATGCAAGGAGCTGGTAATGATTTTTTACTGTTTGATGGAGTAAAAAATAAATATGAAAATTATTCAAAGATAGCCAAAAAACTTTGTGACAGACGTTACGGAGTCGGAGGAGATGGTATAATGATTGCAGAGGAGAGTCAAATTGCAGACATAAAGATGGTATACTACAATTCAGATGGTTCAAAAGGTGAAATGTGTGGAAATGGAATTAGATGCTTCTCAAAATTTGTTTATGAAGAGGAAATTGTAAAAAAAGAAGAAATAACAATAGAGACAGGAGATGGAGTAAAAACAGCGTATTTAACTGTGAATGATAATAGAAGTAAAGTTGACTCAATAATGATATCCATGGGCAAAGCGAGATTAAACTCAAAAGAGATTCCAGTATCAATAGAGAAAGAGCAAGTGATAGATGAAAAAATAAATATAGCTGGAAAAGATATAATTTTTTCAGCAGTTTTGATTGGTGTTCCTCATGCTGTGATAATATGTGATGATTTAGAAAGTATTGACATAGACGGTCTAGGCTCAGAAATTGAAAAGAATAGGCTATTTCCTAAAAATATAAATGTAAATTTTATTCAAATTTTAAGTAGAAATAGAATTAAGATAAAAACGTGGGAAAGAGGAGCTGGAAGAACATTAGCGTGTGGAACAGGATCATGTTCTGGAGTGTATATTTCTAATTTGTTGGGATTAGTTGATAGTGAGGTAGCTGTAGAAACAGAAGGTGGAATATTGAAAATAAAGTTACAGGGAGATGAAATATTTATGATAGGAGCAGCAGAGACCACATTTAAAGGAGAGGTAGTATGGGAATAGCAGAGAAATTATTGTATATTCTTTTATTAATTTTGATAAGTGCATTTTTTTCTATGGCTGAAATATCTTTAGCAGGAGCGAGAAAAATAAAATTACAGTTATTGGTAGATGAAGGAAACGAAAATGCAAAAAAAGTAATAGAGCTTCAAAGTAATCCGGGAAATTTTTTTACGACTGTACAGATAGGTTTAAACATTGTAGCTATATTGGCTGGTATAATTGGAGATGGTGTACTTTCTCCTTTGATAGCTAAGTATATAGAAAATCCAACAGTAGCTTTTTTAATATCGTTTATATTTGTAACAGGTTGTTTTGTTGAATTTGCCGATTTAATACCAAAAAGATTGGCAATGGTATATCCAGAAAGAATAGCCCTTGCTTTAGTGAAACCAATGACTCTGACAATAAATATTTTAACACCAATTGTTTTTATATTTAGTGGAGTGGCCAATTTGGTTTTTAAAATTTTTAATACACCAAATTCAAGAGATGAACTAATAACTCATGATGATATTTTTGCATTGGTAGATGCAGGAGCGGAAGCTGGGGTAGTCCATACTAAAGAGCATCACTTAATTGAAAATGTGTTTGAACTTGAGCAAAGATGGGTATCGTCAGCTATGACAACAAGGGACGAGATAATATATTTTACTTTAGAAGAGACTGAGGAGAGTATAAAACAAAAGATAGCGGAATATCCACATTCCAAATTTTTAGTTTGTGAAAGTGATATAGATTCTATATATGGATATGTGGGATCAAAAGATATCTTACCTAGAATCTTAAAAGGTGAATCGAGTGGTCTTCAGAATATAAAAGAAATAACAAATAGGAATATTTTGATTATTCCTAATACTCTGACTCTTTCAGAGATGCTAGATAGGTTTAATGAGGCTAGAGAAGATTTTGCTGTAATATTAAATGAATATGCTCATGTTGTTGGAGTAATAACTTTAAATGATGTTGTATCAACTTTAATGGGAGATGTAGTTTATCCAATGCAAGAGGAGTATATAATAAAAAGAGGAGATGGTTCTTGGTTAATAGATGGAGTTACAGCAACTGAGGATGTAAAGAAGGTTTTAGAGATAGAAGCTTTTCCAGAAGAGGATAGCTATGAAACAATAGCAGGATTTATGATGTATATGCTGAAAAGTATTCCAAAAAAAGGAGCACATATAGAGTTTGGTGGATATAGTTTCGAAGTAGTAGATGTAGATAATTTTAAAATTGATCAACTTTTGGTTATAAAAGAGGAAAAAAAATCAGAAAACGATTCAGAGAGTGATGGAGATGAATAAAAAGGTAGCTCGAAAGAGCTACCTTTTTATTATCTTGTAACATTTTGTTCTTTGGCAATTCTTTTAACTTCTTCAGCAACAACAGTAGCTACCCTTGGATCAAAGGCATTGGGAATAACATATTCAGGTGTTATTTCATCATCCTGAATCAGCTTAGCAATTCCAATAGCTGCAGCAATTTTCATCTCTTCAGTTATTTTTTTAGCTTTAGCATCAAGAGCCCCTCTAAAAATTCCAGGAAAAGCTAGAACATTATTAACTTGGTTAGGGTAGTCAGATCTACCAGTACCTACAATTTTTGCTCCTCCCGCAATAGCGTCCTCAGGCATAATTTCAGGATTAGGATTTGCCATAGCAAAAACGATAGCATCTTTGTTCATAGTTTTAACCATATCAATTGATAGGATGTTAGCAGCGGAAACTCCTATAAAAACATCTCTTCCTGCAACAGCTTCTTTAAGCCCGCCCTTAATATTTTTAGGGTTTGTAATATCAGCTATTTCTGATTTTAAGAAATTATAGTTAGCTTTATCGTCTTTATTTATAATACCGTCAATATCATTGACAACAATATCTTTTGCTCCCATTTTAATAAGAAGTTTAATGATTGAACTACCAGCAGCACCAGCTCCGCTAACCACAAATTTAGCAGTTTCAAAAGATTTATTAACCAATTTGAACGAGTTGATAAGAGCAGCGACAACAACGATAGCTGTACCATGTTGATCATCATGAAACACAGGGATATCAAGTTCATTTTTTAGTCTTGTTTCAATCTCTACACATCTAGGGGCAGAAATATCTTCTAAATTTATACCACCAAATCCAGGTGCAATCAGCTTAACAGCTTTGATAATTTCCTCAGTATCTTGTGTATCTAAACAGATGGGAAAAGCATCAACATCTGCAAATTGTTTAAAAAGAATGGCTTTTCCTTCCATAACGGGAAGAGCAGCCTCAGGACCGATATTTCCTAAACCTAGTACAGCAGAACCGTCGGTAACGACAGCTACCATATTTCCTTTAGATGTGTATTTATATACATTTTCAACATTTTCTTTTATTGCTAGACAAGGAGCAGCAACACCCGGAGAATATGCTAAACTTAATTCATCTTTATTTGTAACAGCAACTTTTGATATAACTTCAATTTTTCCTGAATGAGTTTCATGCAACTTCAAAGATTTTTCAAAAACTGTAGACATAATACATTACCCCTTTAACTGAATTTATTTTGAGCTATTTCTAGCTATTTCATATAGGTCATTTCCTTCACAATCGTTAATTACGATTGCTGGGAAATCAACAACTTCAAGTTTTCTGATTGCTTCAGCTCCCAAATCTTCATAAGCAATAATCTCACTACTTTTTACAGATTTAGCAATTAAAGCGGCCGCTCCACCAACGGCTGCAAAATATATAGCCTCATTCTTAACGATAGAATCTTTAACTTTTTGATCTCTTGCTCCTTTTCCAATCATACCTTTTAAACCTTGATCTAAAATAGCAGGAGAGTAAGAATCCATTCTATAGCTAGTAGTGGGGCCACAACTTCCAATAGGCTGTCCAGGCTTGGCAGGAGTTGGACCTGCATAATAGATAATTTGCCCTTTTACATCAAAAGGTAGTTCTTTTCCCTCTTCTAAAAGTTTAACCAATCTAGCGTGTGCAGCGTCTCTAGCAGTGTAGATAATACCAGTTATAGAGACAGCATCTCCAGATTTTAATTTTTTAATATCTTCATCTTTTAACGGTGTTGTTAATCTAATCATAGTGTTACCTCCTTATGTCTAGCAGCATGGCAGTTTAAATTGACAGCAACCGGTAAAGAGGCAAAGTGACAGGCTTGCGTTTCAACTTTTACAGCAAGAGCAGTAGTTTTCCCGCCAAGTCCTTGAGGACCTACATTAGTATCATTTATTAATTTTAGAAGTTCAACTTCTAAAGCTGCAGCAATGGGATCAGGATTGATATCTTCAATTTCTCTCAAAAGAGCTTCTTTAGCTAATTCAGCACATCTTTCAAAGTTTCCTCCGATTCCAACTCCAACAACTATAGGTGGACATGGATTTCCACCAGCATTTTTTATGCTATCGACAACAAATTTTTTTATTCCTTCTACTCCGTCTGCAGGTTTGAACATTTTTAAAGTGCTCATATTTTCAGAACCTCCACCTTTTGGAGCTACAATAATTTTGACTTTATCAGATCCCGGTACAAGTTTGGTGTGAATAACTGCAGGAGTGTTGTCTTGAGTGTTAACTCTATCTAGAGGATGTCTGATAACAGATTTTCTTAAATACCCATCCTTGTATCCTTTAGCAACTCCAGCATTAATAGCGGAATAGATGTCACCATTAATTTTAACTTCAGTTCCAATTTCTAAGAAAACAACAACAAGACCAGTGTCTTGACACATAGGAACATTGTCTTTTGCAGCAATTTCATCATTTTCAATAATTTGACTTAAAATAACTTTCCCCAAATCGCTAGTTTCTGTTTTTTGGCATTCTTTAATTTTGTTTAAAACATCATTACCAATAAAGTAATTAGCTTCAATACAAAGTCTAGCCACTTCATTAGTAACTAATTCCAAATCTAGTACTTTCATTCTTCCTCCTTAAGTTTCCGTGTATGCCTTTTATATTAATTAAAGAAGGTACCATCTTTTCCTAAAATAGCAAAGAGGCACCTTCTTAAAAAACTACTTTTTGATTTTAACTCTCATCAAAAGGTCTCCTATTTTAACATCTCCAGAAGCAACTACTTCAAGTGCTTCAACTTGGTCCATGTTAGCAACTATAACAGGAGTTTTTGTTGATTTAGCGTGTTCCTTAATATAAGCTAAATCGTATTTAATAAGCTCGTCTTTAACCTCTACAGTCGATCCAGGTTCAGCAACTCTAGTGAATCCTTCTCCATTTAATTTTACTGTGTCAATTCCAAAATGAACAATCAATTCAAGTCCGTTGGGAACCTCAAAACTAACAGCATGGTTAGTGGCAAAAATGTCGATTTCACCGGCAACTGGTGAGCAAATTACACCCTCAATAGGATCGATTCCACATCCATCTCCAATCATTTTTTGAGAAAAAGCATCATCTGGTATTTCGCTTAGAGGAATAACTTTCCCATTTAGTGGTGAATAGATATTGAACCATTCATCCTCTTTTTTCTTTTTAAAGAAATCAAATAATCCCATAGT